>URVK01000080.1 GCA_900551305.1 uncultured Collinsella sp. | reverse complement strand
AAATAATTTAGGCACAAAAATAGTTGCTACCGTTAATCGATGAATAGTTACCGTTCGCAACTATTTTCTTGTACCGAACATGCCCCGGCGCAACAATAATCTCAGCAAAAAGCAAAGCCGTGCGACACACGGCAGGTCGAGAGGAGACCGCATGCGGTATCTGGTAATGGTCAGTCACGGAACGCTCGCTCCCGGACTGCACAGTGTCCTCAAGATGCTCGGCAATGACGCCCCGAACATCTTGTCGACGAGTCTCGTGGACGGCATGGGCGCTGACGAGTATGTCGAGAACGTCAAGGCGATGCTCGCTCCCGTTACCGCCGATGACGAGGTTGTCCTGCTTGGTGACATCCTGGGCGGATCGCCGCTCACCAATGCCATGAACACGCTGGCCGAGAAGGGTTTGCTCGCCCACACCATTGCCTTCGGCGGTATGAATCTGCCCATGGCTATGACCGCCATGATGGGGCTTGCCACCATGGACCTGGATTCCCTCAAGCAGATGATGCTGCAGGAGGGCAAGAACGGTATGTCCGAGCTCGTTGTCCCGACCGATGACGCCGACGACGAGGACGACGACATCTAGGCAGCGCATCCGCCCAAATTTTCGTGATGGAGCGGGGGTTAAGAGGAAAGACCCCCGGTGATAAAGAAAGGGAGAACGCATGATTTCGTTCATCCGTATTGATGACCGTATGATCCATGGACAGACCGTTACCCGTTGGGCCCTCGAGTATCCCTGCGACGGTCTTATCGCCGTCAACGACGCTGCAGCGTCCAACCCCGTGCTCAAGGAGGCCTACAAGAGTGCCTCGGGCAAGAAGACGTTCGTGTGGACCAAGGAGCACTTCAAGGAGGTCTCCGAGAAGGTTCTCAAGTCCGACACCAAGTACTTCCTGATCACCAAGAACCCGCTCGACATGAAGGAACTTCTCGTCGATTTTGGCTTTAAGCCCGGCATGGACCGCATCATCGTCGGTCCCTGCAACGATCGTCCCGGCACCACCAAGCTTGGCAACAACCAGTCGATCACGCAGGAAGAGGCCCAGGCGCTCGAGGATCTCACCAACGCCGGCTACACGGTCGAGTTCGCCCTTATCAAGGAGAAGTCCATCGGTGAGTGGCCCAAGTTCCGCGGTCAGTTTGGCTTCTAGTTAGGCGCCAGCCGCATTTTGGTATCTACAGCCCTTGGTGAAAGGGGCTGAGGAATAAAGAAAGGGGAAAGCATGGCAATCAATGCATTCCAAGCCGCGCTGTTCGGCCTGTTCGCCTGCCTGGCATCACTGCCTGGCATGGGCGGCACGACGATCGGCAACTACACTCTGGGTCGTCCTCTGGTCGCTGGCCTCATCGTCGGCATCATCATGGGCGATATGCAGACGGGCATCCTCGTCGGCGCTGCCATCCAGGTTGTCTACATCGCTCTCGTGACCCCCGGCGGAACCGTCTCCGCCGACGTCCGCGCCGTGTCCTATATCGGTATCCCGCTGGCGATCCTCGCCATCAAGAACTCGGGCATCGATCCCGCCTCCGCTGAGGCTGCCGGCATGGCCGCATCCCTCGGTGCCGCCGTCGGCACGCTCGGCACTGTGCTCTTCTATGGCACCGCCACCATCAACCTGGTGTGGCAGGGCATGGGCTGGAAGTGGCTCGAGAAGGGCGATCTCCACAAGCTCTACCTGGTCAACAACGTTCTGCCTTGGATCGGTCACATCGTCTGCTCGTTCCTCCCGACGTTCATCATCACCATGGGCGGCACCGCCATGGTCGACCTCATGAAGACCTACATGCCCATGGACGGCATCGCGATGAAGACGCTGTTCACCGTCGGCTCGCTGCTGCCTACCGTCGGTATCGCCATCCTGCTCAAGCAGGTCATCTCTAAGCCCACGGACTTTCTGACGTTCTTCTTCGGCTTCACCCTGTCCGCTGTTATGGGCTGCAACCTGATCGCCGCTGCCGGCATCGGCTGCTTCTTCGCCCTGATCAACTATGAGATCGCTTCGCTCAAGATCGACCTCGCAAACGCTCCCAAGGCAGCTATCGCCTCGGGCTCCGATGATGAGGAAGAGGAGGACATCTAATGGCAGAGAAGAAAAAGCTCTCTAAGAAAACGCTTGCCAAGTCGTTCCGCAACTGGTCCTATGGCAACCTGACTTGCTTCTCGCAGGAGCACATGCAGACCTTCGGTTACCTGTGCGCCATGCTTCCGATCGTCGAGGAGCTCTACGACACGCCCGAGGAGCAGAAGCAGGCCCTCCAGACCTACTCCGCGTTCTTCAACACCGAGCCGCAGATCGGCACCATGATTGTCGGCGTCACCGCCGGCCTCGAGGAGGCTCGCGCAAACGGCGAGGCCATCGACGACGACGCCATCAACGGCATCCGCGCCGGCCTCATGGGCCCGCTCGCCGGCCTTGGCGACTCGCTGATCGTCGGTACCCTGATCCCGATCCTGCTCGGTATCGCCCTCGGTCTCTCGACCGGCGGCTCTCCGCTCGGTGCCATCTTCTATATTGTCGTGTGGAACCTGCTCATGTTCCTTGGCATGCGCTTTGCCTACAACCAAGGCTATGAGCTCGGCGGCAAGGCGGTCGAGGCACTGGTCGGACCCAAGGCAAAGGCTCTTCGCGATTCCATCGTGATGGTCGGTACCATGGTCATCGGTGCCGTGGGCGCAACTTGGGTCTCCATCACCTGCAGCCCCAACCTGGTGCTGCCCGGCGGCGGTAAGTTCCAGGACACGCTCGACGGCATCTATCCGCACCTGCTGCCGATGATCTTCATCATCTTCTGCTGGTACATGATGACCAAGAAGAAGGTCAACCCCATAGTCATGATGCTGATCCTCGTTGTGATCGCATTCGTGGGCGTTGTTATTGGTTTCTTCGACCCGGCGCTGAGCTACTAGTCATCATCCTTTGACCCCCTGTAAGGCCGTGCGGCCTCAACCGCACGGCCTTCTGATTTTACGCCGCCCTTCAAGGGCAATATGGCCAGCGACCTCCATCGCCTATACGACACCCGCTATATTGCTCTTGAAAGATGACGTATTCGATAAACGATGCACTTGCGCATAATGCACGCTTTGCACGAGGAGGACCATATGCACGAGAAACATGGACACGACCTTTCGCGCGACGACTTGATCCGCGAGGCAAAGATGCAGACCGATGCTATTCAGCGGCTCAACGTTTGGCTGCGCCTGGGCTATTCGCTCGTGGCGATTGGCTTTTTGATGGGGATGTGGGGTATGCAGGGAGGCCCCGGCTGGGGTGTCCCCGTGGGCATCGTGTGCCTAGTGGTGGGCACTCCGCTTTCGATCGTGCTTAAGGTTGGCACGACCAACGCCAAAAAGAATGTCGAGCGCATGCTCGAGGCCGCGGGTATCGACGTTGAGGAGCTTATGCGACGCAAGAAGGACGAGCAATAGACTTCCGCGTTGGGGTATCATAAATAATTGTTGCGAATGTTAACTAATGTACGGCAAATGACGGTTTTATGGCCCTTCTAGAGTTGCAAAGGACAATATCCCCAGTGGATTACGATGACGTCGCTCGAAAACTGATCGTGTACTCACGTTCCCTTGCCAAGGGATCCTTGAGTGCTGCCGGCGGCGCCAGTGTGGGCGAGGCACCGGTTTTACAGTATCTATCGGGTATTGACGGTGACGTCATTCCCTCCGAGATTGCCAAGAAGCTGAAATTCTCCCGTGCGCGCATGTCGCATATCTTGGATTCACTCGAGAGCAAGGGTTACGTTCAGCGCAGGACCGATCCAAACGATCGTCGGCGTGTGCTGGTGAGCATCACCGAGGAAGGCCGTGATTTCGCGGCGAAAAAAAATGCCGAGAGTGTGGCATCGCTCTCGAAACAACTCTCAGCGCTCGGCGAGCACGATGCCCAGGAGCTCGTGCGCATTCTGAATAAAGCCTATAGCCTTACCTATGATGCCGACGACTACCTGGACAATCTATAAGGATAAAGGCAGACATTTAGGTGCATCTTGAAATGCACCCGGGACAGTTGCGCCCATTGACTACCGTCAGCATCTCATTCCAAACCAAATCAGCCAACGTACGTCATGGCAATCCCCGGTAGGTCGCAGGGTGGCGGCTGAGCCTTTCCCTCGGGAAACTTCGCGAAGCCCAGTTCCCGAGGGAAAGGTATGGTCTGTGTAATACCAGATAAACAGTACATTTTTGCTAGATTGGTATTTGACTGAAGAACCAATTGGTATGGCTTATTAAGCCCACCTTGCCGTTGACGCTCATTTTACTGCCGCTGGTGGACTTCCGAACTTGGTTGCGCAAGTGCTCCCATATATTGATATGACCTAGTAGGTGGCTATCTGGTTACTATCAGTTGGCCCCTTGGTAACGGGTGGCCCCATTGTGCGGAATGTACCGAACATCCCCGTTTGATACGTTTTCCCATGCTGCCGGGGGGCGTCCTCGGCACCTCAGCATCTCGGAAGAAAGGAGACCAGGTGCGCAGGAATTCCATTTTTACGAAACGGTGGGTGAAGGGAAGCGCGGTCCTCGTTGCCACTGCAGCGACGCTCGTGTTTGCCAATCCCCAGCAGGCGATTGCCACGCCACTCAAGGGCGTCGACTCAGCGACCGTGTCCCAGTCTGCCTCGAATGTCGTCGACATCGATTTCGCTGACGGCATCAAGGGCCGTATTACGTTCCTCGAGGACGGTATTTTCCGTTATAACGTCGACCCCAAGGGTGAGTTTTCCGATTACGCCACACCGCGCAGTAAGTCCCACACGGCTAAAATCCAGGCTCAGCCCGATACCTCGGACACCTACAGCAAGCCGAGTGCGACGGTTGCCGACAAGGGCGACACTATCGAGATCACCGGCGGAAAGGCGACCGTGATCCTGGACAAGGCGACTGGCAAGATGAGTATCAAGTCAGGCGACCGTGTCGTGGTTTCCGAGTCCGCGTCCCTCGACCTTGATAAGAAGGGTACCGTCCAGACGCTCGCCAAGGAGAAGTCCGAGAACTTCTTTGGCGGCGGCACCCAGAACGGACGCTTCCTGCACACCAACCAGACGATCGCCATCTCCAACACGAACAACTGGACCGATGGCGGCGTTGCCTCGCCCAACCCGTTTTATTGGACGAGTGACGGCTACGGCGTGCTCCGAAACACGTTTGCAGAGGGTTCCTACGACTTCGGTTCCACGGACTCATCGACGGTCACGACTTTGCACAGCGAGAATGAGTTTGATGCCTACTACTTCGTGGCGACCAACGAGGGCGCTTCGAACGTGGCAACCGAGATGCTGCAGGACTACTACAAGGTGACCGGTAACCCGGTACTGCTGCCCGAGTACGGGTTCTACCTTGGTCATCTTAATGCCTATAACCGTGATGGCTGGTCAACGACCTCGGGTCAAAAGAAGTGGGAGACCAAGGGCAGCAAGTCCTCGAGCGAGAAGGGCGACGTTAAGTACGAGTCTGGCATGTCGACGGGCTACAAGCTCGACGGCACACTTGCGGCCGAGACGCTCAACGGTGAGGGCCCTACGGTTGATACCGAGAACATGAAAGCGACCGATTTCGACCGCCAGTTCTCTGCTCGGCAGGTTATCGATGACTACGAGGACAACGACATGCCACTCGGCTGGTTCCTGCCGAACGACGGCTACGGCGCCGGCTATGGCCAGAACGGTTACTACAAGACCGGCGGCGTCAACTCCGACGGAGCGAGCTCGGCCGACCGCCTTAACGCTGTGCGTGCCAATGTCGACAACCTTAAGAAGTTCACCGAGTATGCCAACTCCAAGGGTGTGAGCACGGGCTTGTGGACCCAGTCCAACCTTGAGCCCGACAGCAACCCTGAGACCCCGTGGCATCTGCTTCGCGACTTCGACGCCGAGGTCAAGACGGGAGGCATCACTACCCTTAAGACCGACGTTGCCTGGGTTGGATCTGGCTACTCCTTTGGTCTCAATGGCATCAAGACAGCTTATGACACGGTGACGACCGGCGCTAACAAGCGCCCCAACATCATCACGCTCGATGGTTGGGCCGGCACGCAGCGCTTTGGTGGCATTTGGACCGGAGACCAGTATGGCGGTAACTGGGAGTACATTCGCTTCCATATCCCCACGTATATCGGTCAGAGTCTTTCGGGCAACCCCAACATCGGCTCCGACATGGATGGCATCTTTGGCGGCGACCCCATCATCTCTGCGCGTGACTACCAGTGGAAGACGTTCACGCCCTCTATGCTTGACATGGACGGTTGGGGCACCTACCGTAAATCGCCCATGACGCACGGCGATCCCTACACAGGCATCTCGCGCTTCTACCTCAAGCTCAAGGCGCAGCTCATGCCCTATATCTACACGAGCGCGGCCTCGGCGGCCAACATCGACACGGGTAACGGCGATGCCGGCCTGCCCATGATCCGCGCCATGCTGCTTTCTGACAACTCCGAGTACGCCGCAAGCACTTCGACACAGTACCAGTATATGTTCGGTGAGAACTTCCTAGTGGCACCGGTGTATCAGGATACCCAGGCAGATGAGAACGGCAACGACATTCGCAATGGGATCTACCTCCCCAACTACGGCACCGACGAGAATCCCACCATCTGGATCGACTACTTCTCGGGTAAGCAGTATCGCGGCGGCCAGGTTCTCAACAACTACGAGGCTCCGCTTTGGAAGCTGCCGCTGTTTGTGAAGGCCAACGCTATCGTGCCGATGTACGCCGAGAACAACAACCCCGAGGCAGTGAGCGACACCAACACCAAGGGTACCGACCGCAGTCAGCGTATCGTCGAGTTCTTCGCCACCGAGGGCGACGGCACCTTTACGCAGTACGAGGACGACGGCTCCTCCATCGAAAACAACACGACTGAGGACGATTCCTACGGCACGATCGACAATATCTCCTACGGTGAGCATGTGAGCACCGTCTACAGCTCCAAGGCCGCAGGCGGCACCGCGACCTTTACCGCCGAGGCCTCGCAGGGCGGCTACAACGGCTAAGACTCCCACCCCCCCACCACCCTCGTGGGACCTTGGGG
>URVK01000079.1 GCA_900551305.1 uncultured Collinsella sp. | reverse complement strand
AGAACACCATCGTCGCCGCTCCCGAGGCAGGCGACGACTCGCTGCTGGCGGCCTATGGGGGCGACGGCGGACACCTGACCGACGAGCACTTTAAACACATGGCCGAGGTCTCGGGCACCAACATCCGCGAACTCGAGAGCTTTTGCGAGCGCTGCGCCGGCGAGGCGGGCGACCGCGAGCGCGAGGGCGGGGAGCTCACCTTTGACGATATCGACGCCATCGCCAGCCAGTACTTCGACACATCGGCCAAAAAGATCAACGTCCAGACGGTTCAGTCCGTCATCGAAGAGCAGTACGGCGTGACGCACGAGGAGCTCATCGGCCCGCGTCGCAACGCCAATATCGCCAAAGCACGCCATATCGCTATCTACCTGGCCATCGAGATGTGCGAGATGACGACCACGGCGGTGGGCGCCGAATTTGGCAACCGCAACCACTCGACCGTCAGCACGAGCTACAAAAAGGTCCAGAAGATGATCCAGGAAGACCGTACCGTCACCGAAGACCTCAAATCGCTGCGCGATAAAATTACACTGCGCTCGTAGGGAAATAGAGACACCTGTTGAAAACTTGTCGAAACCATGGGCGTAAGGTGTCTAAAACCCAACCCGCGGTGGTGAAAAGTTTTGCGCAGGTTTTGAACGTGGAAAACCACCCCCGTTGCACACAGGTTGCTGTCGATTCTCTTTCTGGGTCTGACCTGCGTCTTTGGGAGTAATCAACAGTTTCGTCAGTGCTATTACTATTATTAAGATATTTATATCTAAAGAAAGGTATTAAAAGATGAAGTTCACCGTCAGCCAGAGCTCGCTTACACAAGCCATCGGCGTCGTTATGAAGGGTGTCGCTTCGGCGTCCACCCTTCCCATCCTGTCGGGCGTGCTCGTCAAGGCGCAAGACGGCATCTTGGAATTCCAGACCTCTAACTACACCATCTCGATCCGTCATCGCATCGCGGCGCATGTCGAAGAAGAGGGTGAGATGGTTATCCCCTGTAAGATGCTCTCCAATATCACCAAGACCCTCCCCGATGCCCCGGTCACCTTTGAGCTGTCCGAGCGCCAGGTGCTGATTGGTTGCGAGAAGAGCTCTTTCCGCCTGAACACGCTCGATGTCAATGACTTCCCCGAGTTTCCGGCCTATGCCATCGAGAGTGCCGTGGAGCTGCCGACCGATATCTTGTCCGAAATGGTCGGCCGCGTGTGGCGCGTCACCTCGACCGACAAGGCCCGCCCCATTCTGGGTGGCGTGCACATGAAGGTCGAGAACAACACCGTGCGCCTGGTGGCGACCGATTCCTTCCGCTTGGCCGTGTGCGATACGCAGGTCGAGACCTCGACTCTCGAGGGTTCCTTTGAACTCAACGTTCCGGCCGACGCCTTTAACGACGCGCTGAACATCATGGCCAGCCAGGCGACCATCATGATCGGGGCTACCGACACCCAGGTCGTCTTCGAGGCCGGCAACACCACCTACGTGTCGCGCCGTATCGAGGGCATGTACCCCAACTACAAGCAGCTCATCCCCGATTCGTGCGTGACGAGCGTCAAGATCGACGTCGCCGCCTTTAACGCCGCCCTCAAGCGCGTGGCCGTTATCGCGAGCGCCAACCCCGCCGTCAAGTTCGAGATCGATGTCGAGAACGGGCAGATGGGCCTGTCCTCCATTTCCAATGACCAGGACCTTGCGCAGGAGACGATCGATGTCGAGGCCGAGGGCGAGTCGGGCACCATCGCCTTCAACTACCACTACATCTTTGGCTGCCTCAATGCCCTGTCCAAGGAGAAGGAGATCACGCTGGAGCTCAAGAGCTACTCGCAGGCGGGCATCTTCAAGTCCTACGACAAGATCAACTACCTGTACCTGGTCATGCCGGTTCGCATCTAGCGCTGCGCCATGACCATGTTCGCCCGCGATCTTTCCGTCGCGCACTACCGCAGCTTCGATAGTTATCGCCTTGCCCTGGACGAGGGCGTGACGATACTTGCGGGACCCAACGCGGCGGGAAAGACCAATCTCATAAGGGCGGCTTAACCATGACGAGCGGCGCCTCGTTTAGGCATCCGACCGCAGCCGAGCTCGTCCATGATGGCGTGGGCTCGTGCAAGGTCGAGCTGAGGCTCGAGGGCGACGGCCGCGTGCTTGATATGGGATTGAGCGTGGAGGACGGTAAGCGCTCGTTTAGCCGCAACGGCAAGAGGTGCTCTGCCGCCGGTGTGCGCGGGGCTCTGCCGAGCGTGCTGTTTTGCCCCGACCATCTGGACATGGTTAAGCGAGGCGCCAGTGTGCGCCGCGCCGCCCTCGATGACTTTGGCATGCAGCTGAGCGCACGTTATGCCGATCTTGCGAGCACCTATGGACGCTGCGTGACCCAGCGTAACGCCCTGCTCAAGGAGACCTGGTGCTGTCGCGAGATGCTCGGCGCGTGGAACGATTCGATTGCCCGCGCGGGCTCGGCCCTGCTTGTGCACCGGTTGGCCCTGCTCGACCGGCGGGCGGGCCATGTGCACACTGACTACGGGCAAGTGGCATCCGGTGAGGCTGCCAACGTGACCTATACGTCCACGCTGGGGGATTTGCCCCAGGTCGATGATCGCGAAGAGCTGAAGGGCTGGGCGTACGAGCGCATGCTGGCTGCCCTTGATGAGCACGCCGACGAGGAAATTCGCCGCGGCGTGACGTTGGTGGGACCGCATCGCGATGAGATTGAGTTTACCGTGGCGGGTCGCTCCGCCCGTTCATTTGCCAGCCAAGGTCAGCAGCGAACGTTGGTTCTGGCCTGGAAGGTGGCGGAGGTGGCCGTGGCTCGCGATGTCCTGGGCACCGCCCCGTTGCTGCTTTTGGACGACGTGATGAGCGAACTCGACGGCGAACGCCGCGGTGCTTTTCTGCGGCTGATCGGCGATGATATCCAGACGGTCATAACCACGACCAACCTGGGGTATTTTACCGATGACCTGCTTGATCGAGCCAAGGTGGTGAGCATGGGTGAGACGTGCTAATTACGAGCGCGAGAGCGAAACGGTTGCCTTCAGTGGATTTTTGAACGCAGAGCGTCAGCGCATCCTGGCGGCCGCGACACCTGAGCGCCGCGCGCAGATGGAGGCTGCCGAGGAGTCGCGCGCGGTCTATCGCGCGTGGAACGCGGTGTGCTCGGGCACGCGCGAGGGGCGGCATGTGACGGGCTTGCGCTACCTGCCCGAGTCCAATGAGCTGCTGGTATATCTCGATTCGCCCTCGTGGACGCAGGAAATGACGCTGTTGCGCGAGATCATCCGCGCGCGCATGGAGTGCGCCGGTGCGCATGTGGACGGCCTGGTGTTCAAAACCACCGCGCCGGGTCACACGCCGCCCGCCGCCAAGCAGCGCCTGCGCCCGGCGACGACCGAGCGCCCGCCGGCCCCGCACGCCGACCTAAGTGAGGCCGAACGCACCGAGATTGAGCGCCAAGTGGCGCCCATCGAAGACCAAAAACTGCGCGAGGCCCTCGAGAATGCCATGAGAGCCAGTGCCGAGTGGGCCAAGGGCGTAGAAAGCAAAAAAGAGCCTTAAATCGCATCTGGTGGCCTTGTAGAGCCAAATACCCTCGTTCCCGAGGGTATTTTTTTACGATAAACTAGTAAGGCTGTACACATTTTCTTGACTGAAGGAGGACGTGTGGCAAACGAAAACGATTACGATGGCGGCGAGATTAAGATTCTCGAAGGTCTCGAGGCCGTTCGTAAGCGCCCGGGCATGTATATCGGCTCGACGAGCGCCAGCGGTCTGCATCACCTGGTGTGGGAGATCGTTGACAACTCCGTCGACGAGGCCATGGCCGGTTTCTGCACCGAGATCCAGGTGACGGTCCACGCCGACAACTCCATCACGGTCGTCGACAACGGGCGCGGCATCCCCGTCGACGAGCACCCTGTTAAAAAGATCCCGACGCTCGAGGTCGTCATGACGATCTTGCACGCCGGCGGTAAGTTCGATAACTCGGCCTATAAGGTTTCGGGCGGCCTGCACGGCGTTGGCATCTCCGTCGTCAACGCACTGTCCAAGCGCGTGGTCGTTCAGGTTCGTCGCGACGGCAACACCTACGAGATGGAGTTCTCGCGCGGCAAGACCGTTAAGAAGATGGAGGTCGTGGGCACCTCGGATTCGACGGGCACCACCGTCACCTTCTGGCCCGACGACGAGATCTTCGAGACCTGCATTTACGATTTCGATACGCTGCACAACCGTCTGCAGGAGACGGCGTTCCTCAATAAGAACCTCAAAATCGTGCTGACTGACGAGCGCGAGTCTACTCCCCACGTGGAGGAGTTTTGCTACGAGGGCGGCATCATCGACTTCGTCAAGTTCCTTAACGAGGGCAAGGACGTCCCCGAGGCCTTTAAGGAGCCTATCTACATCGAGGGCAAATCGGACCCGGACGCACCTGTGGCCAAGATGGGCGAGGTTGAGGTTTCCCTGCAGTGGAATAGCGGCTACGGCGAGAACGTCATGTCGTTTGCCAACGACATCTACACCCCCGAGGGCGGCATGCACCTTGAGGGCTTCCGCACCGCGCTCACCCGCGTGATCAACGACTATGCGCGCAAGCAGAACCTGCTCAAGGAAAAAGACGCCAATCTGACCGGCGACGATGTGCGCGAGGGCCTTTCGGCCGTTATCTCGGTCAAGCTGCCCGATCCGCAGTTTGAGGGCCAGACCAAGGCCAAGCTCGGCAGCTCCTATATGCGCGCGCTGACGCTCAAGATCGTGACCGACGGCCTTGCCGATTACCTCGAGGAGCACCCTAAGCCCGCTCGCGAGATCGTCAAGAAGGCGCAGCAGGCCTGCAAGGCGCGCAATGCCGCCCGCAAGGCGCGCGAGGCGACCCGCCGCAAGAGCCTGCTCGAGACGGCGTCCCTGCCCGGTAAGCTCGCCGACTGCTCGGTGCGCGATGCCGAGCTGACCGAGCTCTTCATCGTAGAGGGCGACTCGGCAGGCGGTTCGGCCAAGGACGGCCGTCGCCGAGACATCCAGGCGATTCTGCCCCTGCGCGGCAAGATTTTGAACGTCGAGCGCGTTGGTGACCATCGCGCGTTCTCGAGTGACACCATCCAGTCGCTGATTACCGCGATCGGCTGCGGCGTCACGACGAGTGCCGGCGACGGCGGCGATTTCGATATCACCAAGGCGCGCTACCACAAGATCATCATCATGACCGATGCAGACGTCGACGGCGCGCATATCCGCATCCTGCTGCTGACGTTCTTCTACAAGTACATGCGTCCGCTGATCGATGCCGGCTACGTCTATGTTGCCTGCCCGCCCATCTTTGGCATTAAGGTGCGCAACAAGATCCACTACGTGTATCCCAACGGCCGCCAGCCCGAAGACGAGATCCTGCGCGATACCATCCAGAGTCTGGGCCTGAACCCCGATGATAACGACGAGGACGGCAAGGCCAAGGACGGCAAGATCACCAAAAAGCGCAAGGGCTATACCGTCCAGCGCTACAAGGGCCTGGGCGAGATGGACCCCAAACAGCTTGCCTCGACGACGATGGACCCAAAGACCCGCATTCTGCAGCGCGTGTCGATCGAGGACGCCGTGGTGGCGGACCGCGCCGTGCGCGAGCTGATGGGTTCCGAGGTCGGCTATCGCCGCGAGTACATCGAGAAGCATGCACATGACGCACGATTCTTAGACGCCTAATCCCTGCGGCTTTCCCAGCCACCGCACCTGGAAAAGCCGTCTCCGTGGTTGGGAACTAATGGACCACGCAAACCATGAGGAGGTAACGTGGCAGACGATATCAACAACAACGAGGGTATGGGCGAGGCCGGCGATGCCGGTATGCCCGATGATCTGAAGCGCCTGCTTGCCCGTGCTGAGCAGGGCGAGGACGGCGATCCGGACGCCTATAACCCCGATGCCGATGATGATGAGGAAGAGGACGACGACGGTGAGCTCGAGGAGAGCTTTGGCGAGGTCGATCGTGGCGCCTCGGCCGGCGAGGACATCAACGGCGGCCAGCTCCAGATTTCGGAGTTCGGTCGCGAGATGAAGCAGTCGTTCATCGAGTATTCGATGTCGGTTATCACAGCGCGTGCCCTGCCGGACGTGCGCGACGGCTTAAAGCCGGTACACCGCCGCATCCTGTACGCGATGAACGAGAGCGGCATCTACCCCAACCGCCCACACAAAAAGTCGGCCTGGACGGTCGGCGAAGTTATCGGTAAGTACCACCCGCACGGTGACTCTGCGGTCTACGAGGCCATGGTCCGCCTGGCGCAGTGGTTCTCCATGCGCACGCCGCTCATCGACGGTCACGGCAACTTCGGCAACATCGATGGCGACGGCGCGGCGGCCATGCGTTACACCGAGAGCCGCCTGGCCAAGCCCGCCATGGAACTGCTGCGTGACTTGCAGAAGGATACCGTCGACTGGCAGCCCAACTACGACGAATCGCTCGCCGAGCCCGTGGCACTGCCTGCGCGCTTCCCCAACCTGCTGGTCAACGGCAGCCAGGGCATCGCCGTCGGCATGGCCACCAACATCGCCCCGCATAACCTCACCGAGGCGATCGAGGCCACCTGCTACCTGATCGACAACCCCGACGCCACCGTCGACGAGCTCATGCAGATCATGCCCGGTCCGGACTTCCCCACCGGCGCCATCATCATGGGCAGCGCCGGCATTAAGCAGAGCTACGAGACCGGCCGCGGCTCCATTACCGTGCGTGCCAAGGCACATGTGGAGTCCACCAAGACCGGCCGCAGCCGCCTGGTCTTTACCGAGATTCCCTACATGGTCAACAAGGGCACCCTGCAGGAGAAGATCGCCCAACTCGTCAACGACAAGCGCATTGAGGGCATCTCGGATATGCGCGATGAGTCCAACCAGAAGGGCATCCGTCTGGTCATCGAGCTCAAGAAGGGCGTCATTCCGCAGGTCGTGCTCAACAACCTGTATAAGTACACCTCGCTGCAGACGACCTTTGGCGCCAACAACCTGGCGCTCGTCAACGGCGTTCCCAAATGCCTGAGCCTGCGCGAGATGCTGCAGCACTACATCGACCACCAGGTCGA
>URVK01000078.1 GCA_900551305.1 uncultured Collinsella sp. | reverse complement strand
GTCGAGGAGCGGTCATCGCCATCGCCGGCATGGAGGGCGCGTTGGCGAGCGTTATCGGCGGCCTGGTGAGCTGTCCGGTCATCGCCGTTCCCACCAGCGTGGGCTACGGCGCAAGTTTTGGTGGCGTAGCCGCACTGCTCGCCATGCTCAACTCCTGTGCCAGCGGCGTATCGGTCGTCAATATCGACAACGGCTTTGGCGCCGCTTACCAGGCAAGTCTTATCAATCATCTGAGCGCCGGCACACCCCGCGCCCGCTAAGGAGCATTCCATGTCCAATCATCAGCACACGCTTATCATCGACGGCACCTCGGGCATCAGCGGCGATATGACCGTCGCGGCCCTGCTCGACCTGGGCGCCAGCGAGGAGCACCTGCGCGAACAGCTCGCCACACTGCCGGTCGACGGCTTTACGATCGCCGTCACGCGCGTAAACAAGCATGGCATCGACGCCTGCGATTTCGACGTTCAGCTGGCAGAAGAGCTCGAGAACCACGACCACGACATGGCATGGCTCTACGGCAACGAAGCAGCTGCCGAGCACACGCACGAGCACGAGCACCACCATCATGACCATGACGAGCATGAGCACTGCCATGAGCATGATCATGAGACCCACGGCCATGGCCACGAGGGTCACCATCACGCCCACCACCATCACCACCGTTCTTTGGCGGACGTCACCGCCATCATCGACGGCTCGCAGTTAAGCGATGGCGCCAAGCGTCGTGCGCACGCCATCTTTACCGCGCTCGCCGCCTCCGAGGCCAAGGCCCACGGCAAAACGCCCGAGACCGTCATGTTCCACGAGGTAGGCGCCGTCGATTCCATCGTCGACGTCTGCTCTGTCGCCATCTGCCTCGATGACCTGGGCATCGAGGATATTGTCGTCGAGTCGCTCTCCGAGGGCCACGGCACCATCCACTGTGCCCACGGCCTCATGCCCATTCCCGTCCCCGCTGTCGTCAACCTGTGTCAGGCGGGCAATATCGCCCTCACGCCTGCACCGGTCGCCGGCGAGCTCGTGACGCCGACGGGCGCCGCCATCGTCACCGCACTGCGCACGTCCGACCAACTGCCCTCACGCTACCGCATCGAAGCCGTCGGCTACGGCTCCGGCAAACGCCCCTACGAGGGCTGCTCCGGCACGCTCCGCTGCCTGCTCGTTCACGCGGACGCATAGCCATGGATGCCCGCAAGGCAAAAAGCCGTGCCGCCATCGTTGCGGCGTTCTCCGAGCTCCTGTGCGAGGAAGATTACGGCGAGATCACCGTCGGCGACATCATCGCTCGTGCCCAAGTAGGTCGGGCCACGTTCTACGGGCTCTTCAAGAGCAAAGATGACCTGCTCGCTGAGCTCGTGCGCGATATCTGCACCCATGTCCTCGACGACGATGGCACACCGCTCGATGATCCGCTCGTACAAGTCGAGCATATCCTCAACAACCTCTGGGAACGTCGCCAAGGCGTCCGAGCGCTGGTAGCTGGCGCCGGCTCACGCGTCTTCGCCGACTGCTTACGCAAGACCATCATGTCACGAGCAGCCGAAACCGTCCCCGTCGGCCCCTCAGGCCCCGCCGGCACCATGGACCGAAGCTTCCTACTGCACCACATAGCCTCAAGCTTCGTAGGAATGGTCCAATGGTGGGCCTGGCACAACTTCCAAGCAGATAAGGCCGATGTGGCAAAAGATTACCTATCAGCCATAAAACCCCTCTTCAACTAAGTAAGTAAGCCTCTCATCCCAAAGCACCGCCCCACCCCAAGGCGCCACGCATCCCAAAGTGTCACTCGCACCTCAAAGCGCCTAACAACAAAGTGCCCACCACATCCAAATTCAGATATATATGTTGGTTGCTTGTTCGAACGCAACTGGATTCCCGCAGGGTCCGGCATAGGTTAACTTTCCGCCGCACTCCGCAGGACGCAAGAAGCTCCCGCCGCACGAAGTGCGCAGCGAGAGCTTCTTGCATGTCCGAGGACGCGGCGGAAAGTTAACCTATGCCGGACCCGGGCGTTATATCAATTGTCTTGGACTAGAACATGCCCAAGAAACCGTGCACAAACAGTGCGGCCAGAGCGGCACCGATAAACGGTGCGATACCAGGAACGAGCAGGCCGTACTTCCAGTTGTTGTCAGCCTTGTTCTTGATCGGCAGCACCTGATAGGCCATACGAGGACCAAGGTCACGAGCCTGGTTCATGGCGAAGCCGGTGATGCCGCCCATGCCCATGCCAACAGCCCAAACGATCAGGCCAACGCAGATGGCGAGCATCAGGACGTTCTCACCAGCGCGGCTAGCAGCAGCAAGGATGGCGCTGATGAACACAAAGGTGCAGATAGCCTCGCAGAAGAAGTTACGGGCATAGTTCGTACCCTCGGTGGTGGGGTTGGTCGAGAAAATGTTGCGCTGGGCAATGGGGTCGACGACGCCCTCAGAAGCCTTGAACTCATCGGCATACATAAGCCAAGCGATTACAGCGCCCACAAAGCCGCCGAGCATATCGGCAATCATGAAGGGGATGCAGCTGCTCCACGGCACCAGGCCGACGATGCACTGGGCAAGCACCATAGCCGGGTTCATGCACACGGCGCCGCCAAAGACAAACAGGCAGACCGAGATGCCAAAGGACCAGGTGGTGATGGCAAACATGTGGCCGGAGCCCTGATACTTGGTGCCCTTGAGCACGGTATCGCAGTGCACGCCCACACCAAAGATAATCATGAGGGCCGTTGCGCCGAATTCGCAGAGGAGTTTGGTAAGCATAAAACCTTATCTTTCTTGTCGGTTATAAACGATTCGTTTGAGCCGCGCACTAGTGCTGAGCGACGACAACGCCCAGGCCATCGGGAATGACGGCCACCTTGGCATCGGCACCCTTCATCTCAAAGGCGAGCTTGAGCGCCTCATCGAGGGTGTTGACCGGCGTCATGTGCATATCCTTGATCATCTGGTGATCGCACAGATCGGTAACCATGATCACAGGGTGATGCGCCAGGATGCGGGCAAAGATCTGGCTCGTCCACTGGTCGGGCAGGGTCTCGTCCTTAGGACGGTCGATGCAGGCGCGCTCAAACTCTGCCGGATCATTGTCGGCGATGTTGTGATAGAAGCCCTCGCCACCGTGACCGTCGGCACAGCCGGCGACGTCGATGATCACACCGCCCTCGGGAAGCGTAGCCTCGGCAGAGCACATGCCCTTCACGGCCTGGTAGATGTTCTGGTCGAGCGGGTAGCCGCCATTGGTGGTGATGGCAATCTCACACTCGACGGGCTCAACGCCGGCAAGGCTCTTCACGAACTCGCAGCCAGCCTCGTGTGCCTTGTGGATGTCGCCGGCAAAGGAGCCGATGACCTCATGCTTGCCGTTGAGCACCACGTTAAGCACAAAGGCAAGATGAGCCATCTCGGCAGCGGCAAACATGTCCTCACTCACGTGGTTGTGGCACAGGTTGCCGGCACGCGAATGGGAATCGTTCACAAACTGACCGTTGTGGTTGTACATGATGGTCTTGTAGCTGGCAATGCCGGGCAGCACGGACTTGCGGCTGCCAGAGAAACCGGCAAAGAAGTGCGGCTCAATAAAGCCCTCGGCAAGCAGCAGATCGCAATCGGCGGCAATCTTGTTGATGATGCACTCGCCACCAGAAGGCAGGGTGCCAATCTTTTTCATCATGCTGTCGTCAGTCGCGACGTGCATAACGATTTCCTCGTTGGCAACGATCTCCTCGCCGTACTTGTTGACGAGTTCCTCGTGCGTCGACGGACGATGCATACCCGTAGCAACCAGAATGCGAACGCGCGCCTCGGGCGCAGCGGAATGGATGTGATGCAGCAGAATAGGCATCGTCACACGCGAGGGAACGGGACGCGTATGATCGGAGCTAATGATGACAATATCCTTCTTGCCAGCACAAAGCTCCTCGAGCGAAGGCGAGCCATAAGGGTTGGCAAGCGACTCCTCTACCAGCTCTTCCTGCGATTTTGTAGTCTTAAACTCGTTTTGATGACCTTCCATCACACCCGCGAAGTTCTTATCCTCGAGCTCCAGATGCAACGTCTTGTGGTCAAGCGGCAGTTCACATTCGAACAATGACGAGCGCCCTCTTCCTTTTCAACTGACACACTAGATAAACCGTTGGAAGGATACGCCGCTCACCGAAAAACACCACCGTCCACCGACTCATTAACACAACGTTCATATTTGACCCACAACAAAACGGCCACGACCCCAAACGGGACCGCGGCCGCCTGTCAAAGACACTATAGACAGGATGATTTACGCAACGCCGAGGCAAACATCTACCCCGAGACGTTCGCACGTAAGCCATTTTGCATAAATGCGTTAATTAATTGCATAAAATGGCGCATGGATTTCTAGCCGTAACAGGGTAGTACCCTCCGGAGCGTGCATTTTTGCGAGTATTCAGCATCGCGGGATAAGATTTTGGTGTCAAAAGTCTTTCAAAAGGTAGATAGTCCTCATGACTCGTCCCATCTGGATAGAATGCGGCGAGAAACCAGCCATATATGATCGTCGCCAAAGCCCAATCGTCGTGCAAAAGCATCAACAGGAGCCGCGAACGTCACCCACAGCCTTATGCATCAATCTTTGGCTGCTGAAAACTCCGTTTTTTGCACGTCGCCCCAAGCACCACCCTCACCCAGCGGCTGATCCGCCGAAGACCGGACATCGCAGGGCCCGCCATTAGTTTACTTTTAGGCACATTCCGCACTGATATCTTCTGAATTGATGACGCCAATCGCGCACCCATATACCATTGGCGTCGACACCATAAGATGCGGACCGCGCGGTGACCCCACATTCCGCTGGCGCCCACAGGGCTGCCCTCGTTTCCTGACATGTCCCGGAGCCGAGCCCGCCGCATGACCTAATAGGAGCATGGAGCGATACCGCGGACCCGAACAACCGCATTCTATCGCGCCCCGTCAGTGTGCCGTCTGCCCGGTCCAGGCGAGCACGGAAAGAACGGAGCGAGACATGAGAGCCGAATCGACACCCGGCGCCCGCGGGCCGGTCTTCTGCGGGGTCGACACCCACGCCGACTCGCACTGGCTGTGCGTCCTGGACTGGAGGGGCCGCAGGGTCCTGTCCCGCCAGTTCCCCGCCGACGCGGCGGGCTACGAGGCGCTCGCCGGGGCGATCGCGGCGGCCGGGGAGCCGGCCTGCATCGCGATGGAGGGGACGTCGTCCTACGGGGCGGGCCTCACCAGGCACCTCGCGTCGCTGGGGTTGCCCGTGCGCGAGGCGCTCTCCCCGGCGGGGATGCAGAGGAGGCGCCCGGGGCAGGGAAAGTGCGACGAGGCGGACGCGGAGAGGGCCGCCCGCGCGGCGATGTCCGGCTCGAAGCTCGGGACCCCCAAGAGCCAGGACGGGTGGGTCGACGGGGTGCGCTGCATGCTCGCGGCGCGCTCCGGGGCGGTGAAGGCGCGGACCTCGGCGGTCAACACCGCGAGGTCGCTGCTCACCACCGCGCCGGAGGGGCTCAGGTCGAGGTTCCGCGGCATGGGAGGGCCGAGGCTGATGGGGGAGCTCCCCTCCGTGCGCGCCGAGGGCGCGCTGGGCGCCGCGCTCGGCGCGCTGGCGGACCTGTGGGCGGCGGCGCGCGACGCGGCGCTCGACATGGAACGCGCGATCGAGGCGTCCCTGGAGGAGAACTGCCCCGCGCTGCTGGCGATGTACGGGTGCGGGCCCGTGAGCGCGGCCAAGCTCGCGGTCGCGGCCGGGGACAACCCGGGCAGGCTGCGCTCCGAGGCGTCGTTAGCGGCGATATGCGGGGCCTGCCCCATCCCCGCCTCGAGCGGCAAGACCGTGAGGCACAGGCTCAACAGGGGCGGCGACCGGCAGGCGAACAGCGCGCTGCACGAGATCGCGAGGCAGAGGGTCATGCGCGACCCCGAGACCGCCGAGTACGCCGAGAGGGCCAGGGCGCGGGGGAAGAGCGACAGGGAGGTCATGAGGTGCCTCAAGCGCTACGTGGCCAGGGAGGCGTACCGGGCGCTGATGCACCCGCACGAGATCAGGAGGCCCGAGGACGCCTCGGGGCTCGTGGCGGCCAGGCGCGCGGCGAAGGTCAGCCAGGTGAGGGCGGCGTCCATACTGGGCACCAGCGAGAAGTACATCTCGATGCTGGAGAGGGGCCAAAGGGAGCTCAAGCCCATAAGGAGGGCCTACGAGGCATGGGTCGAGGCCGGACTTCCGCTCGATTGGGACAGGCAGGCCTTCGAGGCCGAGCGCAAAACGGATTCTAAAAAACACCTTGCCAAATAGGAGCGTCAGGACGCAAGAAGCCCTCGCCGCACTCCACGCTATGCGCGAAGCGCGCCTTATTCCCTTCAGCTTTAATCCCAGAAGACCGAGGACGCAGGGACCCGATGGGTTTCCCTCTGAATGCATTCCGCAGCACGAAGCCCCCTTATCCGCAGCTCCGAAGGAGCAGGATAAGAGGGCTTCAAGTGCGAGGACGCATTCAGAGGGAAACCCATCGGGTCCCGGTGAGAGCCACAGGGCTATCGATTACCCCGTGTTCTGCAATCCTGCCGAGACGCCGGTCACAGTCGAAAGGATCAGGCTCATGTACTCGGCCTTCTTCTCTTCGGCCATCTCGTCCTGGTTCATACGCACCTCGCGAAGGGCGCGGACCTGGGCAATGGACAGAGCGTCGACATAGGGGCTACGGACGCGGACGGCGCAGCCGAGGACGCGGCGGCGCTGCAGCGGCCACTCGTCACCGACGATGGCAAGGACCCACTTACGTGTGAGCTGCATCTCGGTGAAGACCTTCTCGGACAGATCCTGGCGATCACCCAGGTGCAGATACATCTTGGCGATGCGCTGATCGGTCTTGGCGATCGACATCTCGATGTTGTCGATAAAGGTGCGGAAGAACGGCCACTCCTGGTAGGCAGCCTTGAGCTGGTCAAGGTCGCCCAGCTGCTCGCAGGCGGTACCCAGGCCGTACCAGGCGGCCAGGTTAATGCGTGCCTGGCTCCAGCTGAAGATCCACGGAATGGTACGCAGGTCGTCGAGCGACTTGGCGCCCAGGCCGCGCTTAGCGGGACGCGAGCCGATCGGCAGGAGACCCACATCGGGCCGGGGCGGCCCGGGAAGCTCACCG
>URVK01000077.1 GCA_900551305.1 uncultured Collinsella sp. | reverse complement strand
GTGCTCAGCCCGCCCCCCCCCGTGGTCCCCCCCCGCCAGGCCGCCATGAAAACTCATGCCGCCCTCGTTGGTGGCAAAGATCTCGAGCGGATGCGCCCAGTAGTAGCCGTCACCGTAAAAGATGACGTAGAACAGACGGGCGCCAATGATAAGGCCAAAGACCGCACCGACCACGACACTCGTCAGGTCGTCAACCGTAATGTCGAAACCCCAGCGACGCTGCGTGCGATACATGACGACCGCCGTGAGCAGAGCTCCGACCACGTAGGCCAAGCCGTACCAGTAGATGGTGATGGGCCCCGCCGAAATGGCGACGGGATCAAGCATATGGTAGAGGTCGTTGAGCATATCGGTCCCCCTGCTCCCTACATACAAATGCGGCCGCGGGCCTTTCGCTCGCAGCCGCACATTTGGGCGTGACGTCTATGCGGAGCACATCGCCCGCAGCTTTCGCTTCTTAGAACGGCGCATACTCGTCGTACAGGTCCTCGGCATCGCCGGAGGCATTGACCTGCTCGACACGGGTAACGCCGGGTACGTGCTCCTTGAGAATACGCTCGATACCCATGGACAGGGTCAGTGCGCTCATAGGGCAGCCGGCGCAGGCACCCTGAAGCTCAAGCTGGACGACGCCCTCGTCGTCGACGCCCACATACTCCATATCGCCGCCGTCAGCCTGCAGGTTGGGGCGGATCTCCTCAAGAACCTTCTTAAGCAGCTCTTCGTTAACAGCCACAGGGGCTCCTTTCTCACAATAACGCGGGCGCGCCCGCGGACAGAGCTATGTTACTACAGCCATGTACCCGCTCACGAGCCGTCCATGCGCGCGGACACGACTTTCACGAGCAGTCAATTTGGGACGGGGCTTTTTAGCTGCTTTTGCCGACGCCCGGCGCTAGCACACGCTGCCGCTACTGCCGAGTTTGTTCCCCGGTGCCGATGTGGACATCGACGATAACCTGGCGGTAGCTGATGCCGCAGGAGTCGAGAATGCGGCGACTGATGCGGCCGTCGTCGGTGTCGGCGTACTTATTGTCCAGGTAGACAACCTCGCCCACGCCCACCTGCGCCAGGATCTTGGCGCAGTCATGGCACGGGAACAGCGTGACGTAGACCGTGGAACCCTCAAGGTCTTTGAGCGAGCCGCGGTAGTTGAGCACGGCGTTGGCCTCGGCATGGACTACGTAGTTATGCTTGTCCTGCAGCGGGTCATCGCTCGTGCCCCACGGGAAAAAGTCATCGTTGAGTGCCGAGGGCGTACCGTTGTAGCCCACCGAAAGGATGCGGTGGTTGGTGCTGGCGATGCACGCGCCCACCTGCGTGTTGGGGTCCTTGCTGCGGCGCTGCGCGGCGATGGCCACGCTCATAAAGAACTCGTCCCAGCTAATAACGTCGCGGCGCTTGCCCGACGTGGTTTGATGAAGATCGTCCGACATGGCAGACACCTCCGAAATCGCAATAGTTTGACCCATTGTAGCAGGTGGAAGGTGGAGACGTTTTTGTCCCACCGCCCCCATCGCTACGCGCGACGGGGCTTTTGATTGATGCGGTACAGTTCGGCGAGACCCCGTAGCGTCAGTGCGTCGTCTACCGTCAGGCTGTGACCGACCAACGCCGCGAGCGCCTCGGCATCGTCGCCGGTGATGACGATGGGCACACTGCCCTCCCCCGCCGCCTTGGTCGAGCGCATCTCGGCAAGCACCATGTCGAGCATGCCGTCGATGCGGGCCACCTCGCCCAAGACCACGCCCGAGCGCATGGCCTCGCGCGTGTTGCGACCGATCACATGCGTGGGTGCCGAGGGCTCGACCTGCGGCAGGCGCGCCGCAGCGGCCGAAAGCGAGCGGGCGCCAAGCGCCAGACCCGGCGCGATAACGCCGCCGACAAAGGTTCCATGCGCATCGATGACCTCGATATTGGTCGTAGTGCCCAGATCGATCACGATGCACGGAGAGCCGTAGACGGCACGGGCCGCCACGGCGTCGGCGATGCGGTCGGGACCGATCTCTGCTGGATCGTCGTAGTGCACGGGCATACCGGTCTTGAGGCCCGGCCCCACGGTGAGCACGCGCCCCGTGCAGGTGCGGGAAAGCGCCGCCTTCCACGGGCGCTCGAGCGCCGGCACTACGCAGCTCAGCACTGCGGCTGCGGGAACGAGCACGCCCGGCATGCCCGCATCGGCTGACAGAGCGCCCATGACCTGCGTGAGCCTCATGCGCGCCTCGTCGGCTGTGATGCTCGACGGCGTCGTGATCTCGCACGTCGCAAGCGGGCATTCCTGCGCCGCGGCCGAATCCTCGGCAAACAGGCCAAAGCGAATGAATGTGTTGCCCACGTCGACCGTCAATATATATGCGCACCCATTAAGCATCGTCGGCGCTCCTTTCGTCTGCCCAGCAGTATATCGCCTACCCAAACCAGCTAAAAAGCCCCGTCCCAAATTGACTACCTTGCGGCTATACTGATGCGCGGTCGTACGTGAGCTCACGCGTCGGCCCTTGGTAACCCGACTTCCCGCGCCGTATCCGTAGCGGCGCTTGCGGGGGAAGCGGATATACGCAAAGGAGTTCTATATGAGCAATCCCTCGAACCGCACCTCGATGCGCGGTCAACTCACGCTGCGCGGCGTCGTCATCGGCGTCCTTGGCTGCGTGATTATCACGGCAAGCTCGGCCTACACGGCCCTCAAGATGGGCGCCCTCCCCTGGCCGATCATTTTCGCTGCCGTCATTTCGCTGTTCTTCCTGAAGCTCATGGGCAACGCTAGCCTCAACGAGGCCAACGTCACCCACACCATCATGTCCGCAGGCGCCATGGTCGCCGGCGGTCTGGCGTTTACCATCCCGGGCGCCTGGATGCTGGGCTATGCCGACCAGATCAGTTGGCTCGACATGTTTATCGTGGCACTCGCCGGCACTATCCTGGGCCTACTGGCCACGGCACTCATCCACCGTCACTTTATCGTGGACGCCGCGCTGGAGTTCCCCACCGGCAACGCCGCAGCTCAGACCCTACGCGCGACCGAGGCCGGCGGCAAGACCGGCAAGCAGCTCTTTGGCTCCATGGCCATCGCAGGCATCTACAGCGTGCTGCGCGACGCCCTGGGCGTGGTGCCCAGCATGCTGTGCACGCTCAACATCCCCGGCGTGACCTTTGCCATCTACAACTCGCCCATGTTGCTGTCCATCGGCTTTTTGGTGGGCTTCGCCCCCGTCGCGTTCTGGTTTGCCGGCGCGCTGCTGGGCAATTTTGGCATCATCGTCGGCGGCACCGCTGCCGGCCTGTTCGATGTTGTGACCGCGCAGGGTATCGTCAAGTCCCTCGGTATGGGCCTTATGATGGGCTTTGGCGTCGCCGTCGTCCTTAAGGACATCCTGCCGCAGGTCGCCGGTATCGTCCGCGGCCTCGCCGCCGACAGCTCCACCGACACCGACGAGCAATCGCTCATCTCGGGCTCGCTTAAGCTCGACGCCGGCATCATCGGCCTGGGCACCGCCGCCATCGCCGTGATCGTTGCCATCGCGCTCGACCTCGGTCCCGTCCCGGCCGTCATCGTCACGCTGTTCACCTTTGTCACCACCATCATGAGTGCGCAGAGCTGCGGCCAGACGGGTATCGACCCTATGGAGATCTTTGGCCTCATCGTCATGCTCATCGTGGCAGCCTTCGCGCAGCTCGCACAGGTCAAGCTGTTCTTTATCGCCAGCATCGTGGCCGTGGCGTGCGGCCTTGCGGGCGACGTCATGAACGACTTTAAGGCCGGAGCCGTACTGGGTACCAACCCGCGTGCACAGTGGGTCGGCCAGGCCATTGGCGGCATCGTGGGCGCCCTGGTCGCTGCCGCCGTCATGGTCGCGCTCGTCACCGCCTATGGTCCGGACGCCTTCGGCCCCGACAAGAGCTTTGTGGCCGCGCAGGCAAGCGTGGTCGCCACCATGGTCTCGGGCATCCCGAGCGTGCCGTGGTTTGCGGGCGGCTTTATCGCCGGCATCGTCATGTACTGGCTCGGCATTCCGGCCATGATGATCGGTCTGGGCGTGTACCTGCCGTTCTACATGTCGCTCACGGCCTTCTTGGGCTCCTGCGTCAAGCTCGCCTACGACAAGTGGGCCGCACACCGCGACGCCGAGGCAGGCCTTTCGGACGAGGAGAAGGCTGCCAAGGATGCCGCCTTCCAGGAGCAGGGCCTGGTCGTTGCCAGCGGCCTGCTGGGCGGCGAGTCCATCGTCGGCGTTATCCTGGCGTTTGTCTCCGTGGGATTAAGCCTGCTGGGATAAGCTGAGCAGCCGCTCGACAGCGACCATATTGCCTACGGCCTGCCCGGTCGGTAGCTTTCGCGGCTACCGACCGGGCTTTTTGCTACCAACGCAAAAAAGGCCGACGCGCTGCGTATGACAGCGCGCCGGCCTTATCGGTTAAGCCATCGAAGCGCTCCTGCTATGAACCGAAGTTCGTTGCAGAAACTACGCTCGAAACGCTACATCTGCTTGCGACGACGATCACTCAGCGTCACACCAGCGGCCACGAGGGTGATACCGCCGATGACGAACACCTCGCCCGCAAGAGCGGAGTCATCACCGGTCTGAGCAAGTGCTCCCGACGTGGTCTGCTTCTTGGCAGCAGACGCCTTTGCGGCGGCCTGCGTAACCTGGGGCTTGGCCTGAGGCTTGGCCTGCGGCTCAGCCTTGGGGTGGTACTTGTCGTACTCGGCCTGTGCGGCAGCCAGTGCGTCCTTGGCATCGCCAAATTCGGCCAGCGCGGCGGCATAGACGCCGTTGGCATCAGACAGCTTGGCGTCGGCATCGGCAGCCGCCTGCTTGAGACCCGCCTCGGCGTCGACGGCAGCCTTATAGCGCGCGTAGGCAGCATCGAGCTTGGGCAGCTGGTTCTTGGGCGTCCAGCCCGCATTGAACTCCGTGGTGCCGGCAGCGAGAGAGGCCTTATCATCAACGTTTTCGAGGTCTGCCTTGAGCTCCTCGGTGGCTGCGAGCTCGGCCCTGGCCTTGACGATCTCGAAATTCGCTTCGACTACTGCCTCGTTTGCTGCGTCGAGCTGCTTTTTGGCCTCGCCAACGCCGGCGTCGGCGGCATCATAAGCTGCCTCGGCGTCGTCAACAGCCTTCTGGGCCGTGACGTAGCGCTGGAATGCCTCGTTCGCTGCGTTGAGCGCGGTCTGCGCGGTCGCGACCTTGCCCTGGGCGTCGGACAGAGCCTGCTGCTTGTTGGAGACTTCCTGCTGAGCATTTGCGAGGGCCGTTGCGGCAGCGGTCTGTGCAGCCTGGGCACTCTCCATCTCAGCCTGAGCGGCGTCGTCGGCCTTCTTGGCGTCATTAAACGCACCCTGCTTGCTCGCAAGATCCGCCTTTGCGGCATCGCGCTTGGCGGTAAGGTCCTTGACCGAAGCGGTTGCATCGCTATAGGCTTTGTTGGCCTTGTCGGACTTCGCCTTGGCGGCATCGAGCGCAGTCTGCGCCTCGGTCTTGCGGGCAGCAGTCCCCTGCGCCTTCTTCTGGCATTCTGAGACCTTTGCGTTGGCGGCATCGAGCGCGGACTGAGCAGCGGCAGCCTCGCTCTTGGCGGCATCAAGGTTCGCCTTCGGCGTCGTGATGTCGATACGCTTCAAATTTGCATCGGCCGTGTCATAGGCGGTCTTGGCCGCAGCGGTTGCAGACTGCGCCTGCTCGCACTCGCCCTTGGCGGTGGTCACGCTCGTATCGGCCGCGGTGAGGGCATCCTGCGCAGCGGTTTGCTTGCTCGTAGCGGCTTGATACGATGTATCGGCAGCGGCGGAAGCCCGTTTTGCCTCGGCAAGCTTATTCTGAAGCTGCTTCAGCTGCTCTTTCTGCTCCTGCGTGCCGCCTGCATTGTAGGCGGAATCGATGTAGTCGTTCAGGAGCTTCTTGAACTCGGAGACAGTGAAATCAGCCTGAGTGTCATCAGCGCTGTAATCGAATATGGTTACCTCGGAATCGGTGTTCTTACCGCTACCTGTTGCAATACCGACGGCGACCGTAGCGGAATCAACGATGTTGAGATAGTGCCCGCACTCCTTGTAGATGCTGTTGTAGTTCTGATAGATGTAATAGGCATCATATCGGTGGCTACCGAGGTCGTCGCCATACTGCGCGACGTACTTATCGAATGCCTCCTTCTCCTGGGTGTAGAGACCGGTGTAGGGCCAGCCTAGGGTGTCCTCAGTCTCGCCGCCGGTATATGCGCCACCACCGCCGGCAAGATTTTCCCCGTTGTCGAAATAGCAGTTCGAGTGTCCCCAGATGTTCGATGAATATGATGCATTAAGGGCGGCTGCCGCAGTCATGCGAAGGCTGACGCTGAGCGCCGACTGGCCGTTCGCCTTGCGGAGGTTGTTCTGGGTGTCGAGGTAGGTCAGGGCGTTGCGCATCTGCTCCAAGGAAAGCGGATTGGTGTCGCGAGACATGTCTTGATCGACGTACTGGTCATACCATTCGGCCTTGTCATCGACACCGGTCAGCATCGATGCGGCTTCCTGGGCATTCTTTTTCTGCGTGGCCGTGAACTGGCTGCCAGTGCTGATATAGGCCATAAAGCCAACGATACCCCGATTGATAACATCTTGGTCAACAGTCATGTTGGCCTTCAGCTGGGCAATCTGCTGGTTAAGCTTCTCGACCTCGGCGTTCGCAGCGTCGCGGGCTTTTCCCGCAGTAGTGACGTCAGCGCTGGCGGCATCGTAGGCATCCTGCTTCTGCTTGCGAACCTCGACGAGTCGGTCGTACTCGGCCTTCTTGTCGCCCTCGGTCTGCTGAGCCTGCTCGTATGCGGCCTTGGCGGTGGTGTACTTGCCGGTCGCATCGCTGAGCTTCGCGTTCGCCTCGTCGTATGCAGTCTGCGCGGAGGTTAAAGCAGTATTAGCGGAGTTGACACGCTCCTGAGCAGCAGGAACGGCAGCCTGGGCATTTTTGAGATCTGACTGTGCGGTAGCGTCGGCAGTAGTCGCGGCGGCAAGGGCGCTCTGCGCGGTAGCAAGCTCGTTGGCAGCGGTTTTCTTAGCAGCCTCGAGCGCCTTCAGATCGACGCCCGTGCCAGAAGTAGCGGCATCGAGCGCAGTCTGCGCCTGATCAAGCTTCTTCTGGGCGTTGTCACGTGCGGCGGTTGCGGTGGCGGGGGGCGGGGGGGGCTGCTCGTGACGAAG
>URVK01000076.1 GCA_900551305.1 uncultured Collinsella sp. | reverse complement strand
GTTCGCTCGACGGTGGGCACGCCCACACGCACGATACCGCAGCCAGCCTGCGCCAACGTGCACACTTGCGCAAGCGTTGCCTGGGCGTCAGCGGTATCGGTGCAGGTCATGGATTGGACCACCACCGGCGCGCCGCCACCGATCTGCACACCGCCCACATGCACGGGGCGCGTCAACTCGCGAGGCAAAGGATGGGATAAAGACAATCCAAACACTCCCCTACAGGATAAATCGAAGGACGTCGGAACGAAGCATATAGACAAACAGCAGCGCAAAGAGCGCGATGCCCACATAGCTCACGATCGTCTGGACCTTGAGCGGAAGCTCGCGGCCAGCAATCTTTTGAATGATCTCGATGACCAGCTTGCCGCCATCGAGTGGTGGGATGGGCAGCAGGTTCATAAAGCCAAGCGAGAACGAAATGAGGGCGGCAAACGAAAGGAACGTGGCAGGGCCGGCAGCAGCAGCCTGTGAGGACATAACGCTAATGCCCACGATCGAAGAAGACTGATCGAGAATCTCCATCGTATGCTGCGGCTGGAGCAGGCGCATCACGCCCCCCGCTGTCTGCACGACATAGGAGAACGAAAGGCGAGCCGACGTGATGGGGTCTAAACGAACCACCTGCGTAGAGGCATACACACCTAGGCGCTCGTCCTCTTTGAGCGCAACCGAGGTCGAATGCTGCTTGCCGTCGCGCTCATACTCAATGGCGATATCGTCCTTACCGGCGGTCTTGCCGATGGCATCGTAAACGTCCATCCAGGTAGAGCACGATACTCCGTCAACCGAAAGGATCGCGTCGCCGCCCTCGATCCCCGCCTTGGCGGCAATAGACCCCTCGTCAACCTGACCGATCACGTTGGTATCCATCGGCACGGTGACACCCGCAATAGAGTAGATGCTCATAAGCAGCAAAAAGCCCGTCAGGATATTGACGAGAATGCCCGCGAGCAGCATAAAGGCGCGCTTGAGAAAGCCCTGGCCAAGATAAGTGTGCGAGCGCTCTTGCGCCAAGAAATCAGCCTCGCCGCACGGCAGCTCCCACACATCGCCCTCGGCAGTCGCATGCTCTCGATCGAACCCGCCGCGTCTCGCGGCAGCGTCTGATACTTGGTGGGATAGTAGCTCGGCGAGGGTTTCTCCCCTTCCTCATACCAGGGAGCGATGGAGCCCCAGCCCAGCAACAGAGCACAAGCCTCGAGCACATCCTCCTCGGAAAGCTCGAGCTCGACAGCAAGGTCGGCCACGGTCACGCGACCATGACGGTAGATAGCCGCGAGCACGCGATCGGCGCAGGAGACATCGGTCGGATCCATACCGCAGATGGCAGCGTAGCCACCCAGCAGCAGCGGGGTCACGCCAAACTTGGTTCCAATGCGACGCGACGTGTAATGGATGTCAAAGCGGCACGGCAGGCCCAAAAAGAACTCGGTCACACGCACGCCGCAGGCACGCGCCGCCAAAAAGTGGCCGCCCTCGTGCAAAAACACGAGGACGGAAAGCATCAGCAGGCCCCAAAAGACCGATGAGAGAACGCTCAGAACAGTATCCATAAAACGAAAAAGCAATCCTTATGGGTTAGGAACGGGTTGCGGCGAGTACCTGCGCAGCCTTTTCACGCGCCCACGCATCGATGTCGCGAAGCTGCTCAAACGAATCGACCGCCTGCATATCGTGGGCATCCATGCAGGATTCCACAATGCGATCGATATCGGTAAAGCTGCAGCCATCGTGCAGGAAGGCATCGACGGCGACCTCGTTGGCGGCATTGAGCACGCACGGCATGGTGCCACCCGTCTTGCCGGCACGCTCGGCCAGTGCCAGACAGCGGAAGGTATCCATGTCGGCAGCATCAAACGTGAGCTGCCCCAGCTCGCGGAAATCGATACGAGGCGCCGGGGTATCCCAACGCTCGGGATACGAGAACGCGAACTGGATGGGAATACGCATGTCGGAAGCACCGAGATGCGCCATCACGGAGCCGTCGGCAAACTCGACCATAGAGTGAATCTTGGACTGACGCTGCACGACCACGTTAATGAAATCGAGGTCGCAGTTAAACAGATGCATGGCCTCAATGCGCTCCAGGCCCTTATTCATGAGGGTGGCGGAGTCGATGGTGATCTTAGCACCCATGGCCCACGTGGGATGTGCGAGGGCATCGGCACGCGTCACGCGATCTAGCTCGTCGCGCGTGCGGCCAAAGAACGGACCGCCCGAGCAGGTGAGCCAAATACAATGAGCCTCGCGCGGGTTCTCCCCCAGATAGCACTGGTAGATGGCGGAGTGCTCAGAGTCGACTGGAATAAGCTGGCCCGGTTGCGCCAACGGCATAAGCAAGTCGCCACCGACGACGAGGGACTCCTTGTTGGCAAGGGCAAGACGCTTATTCGAGGTCAAGGCCGCATGGCTCGCCTCGAGACCGGCGGCACCCACAATAGCGACGAGTACGCAGTCGACATCGTCGCGACGCGCGAGCTCGCAAACCGCCTGCGCGCCAACGCCGAGCTTCGTTCCCTCGGGCAACTCCTGCAGCACGGCGTCATCGCCATGAGCGACATCGGCCACGGCAACCGCCGAAACCGAGAACTCGCGGGCAGCGGCAACAAGCTCGGAGGTACTGGAGTTAACGGACAGCGCCGTCGCCTGCAGGCGATCGGCATGCTGGCGGCACACATCGAGCGCCTGGGTGCCGATGGAGCCCGTACAACCCAGGATGGCAACACGGAGGCGTCCATCGGGGCCATACGTCGTCTGGAATGACATTACAGCACGCCTCCGATCATCAGCATCAGCTGCGCGGTGATGCAGCCGAAGATAAGCGAATCGCTACGATCGAGCATGCCGCCGTGGCCCGGGATAAGGTTGCCGGAATCTTTGACGCCCACACCGCGCTTGATGCGCGACTCGATAAGGTCGCCGATAACGCCCAGAATGGACACGACCACGCCGCACAGCAGCGCATAGGGCAGGCTGAGCTTGAAGAAATGCGTCGCCCACAGGATGAGCCAAATCAAAACCGAGCCCAGGATGCCGCCAACAAACCCCTCCCAGCTCTTTTTGGGAGAGATCTTGGGAACCATCTTGTGTTTGCCGATACGGCTACCCACGATATAGGCAAACGAATCGGAGACCCAGAGAGACGCGCAAACACCCACCGAAAGCAGGGCGCCGGCAAAACCGGGCACGGCATCGCGCAGCAGCACGATAGCCGACAGCATAAAACCGGTGTAGATGGGACCCATGAGTGTCACGGCAACATCGGATATACGGGTACGCGGCGACCAGACATACCAAATGCCCACAGCGAGCATCAGGGCAAAAAGCAGGGCATTCAGCAGCATCGAATCGCCCAACGCCGACAGCGGAAAGAGCACGGCGGCAGCGATACCCATGCGCTCGTTAGCCATCTTGCCATCGAGCCTTGTCATACGGAAAAACTCATAGCAGCACAGACCGCTCATGACGGAAACAAAGATGGCCGTGGGCACGATACCCAAAACCAGGCACAGGATAAAGACAACGGCGTAGACGATACCGGCAGCGGCACTGATGCTCGCGGGCGGGGGCATGGGAAATAAAGCCCGCCAGCCACGAACCGGTGCCGCTCTTCACTGCAGGCGTTCCCGCAGTGGCAGCTTTGCGCGCAGGCGTCTTGGGAGCAGATGCCTTGGGACGATCGGACACGATTAAGCCTCCTCGGTCTTGCTCAGTCCACCAAACCTACGGTCACGGCCCTGATAGGCCAAAATGGCGTCGACAAGGCCCCAACGATCAAAGTCGGGCCAATAGGTATCGGTGACGTAGAATTCGGAATAAGCCACCTGCCACAGCAGATAGTTCGAAAGGCGCAGCTCACCAGAAGTGCGAATCACAAGCTCAGGATCGGGAAGGCCGGCGGTATAGAGGTGGGAAGCCACCATGTCGTCATCAATTGCGCCAGGATCGATCTTACCGGCGGCAGCGTCGAGTGCGATCTGACGGACAGCGCGGGTAATCTCGGCACGCGCGCCGTAGTTGACGGCAAGCGCCAGCGTCATGCCGGTGTGATTGGCGCACTCGGCAAGACCGCGTTCAAAAACGTCGCGGGTCTTCTTGGGCAGCGCGGAAATGTCACCCAAAAAGACAACGCGCACGTTTTCGCGCTTCAGAAGCGGCAGCTCGTCGATAAACGTCTTGGCAAACAGGTGCATCAAGACGTTGACCTCATGCTGCGGGCGGTTCCAGTTTTCGGTAGAAAACGCATAGGCCGAAAGCACGTCGACGCCCAGACGCACGCAGGCGGTAATAATCTCACGAAGGGAGACGATACCCGCCTTGTGGCCCTCGGTGCGTGCAAGACCGCGCGATGTGGCCCAACGACCATTGCCGTCCATGATGCACGAGATATGGTGCGGAATGTTATTGAGGTCAAGGTCGGAAAAACCGACGCCCGCAGGGGCGTCGGCAAAGTACTCGACCAGTTTATGCTCGTCGTATTGCACCTTAGATCTCCATGACCTCGGCTTCTTTTTCCTTCAGAAGCTCCTCGACCTTGGCGACATACTCATCGGTGTGCTTCTGGACCTTGGCCTGCTCGCGACGGACATCGTCCTCGGTGAGCTCCTCATCGCGCTCAAGCTTGTTGTTGAAGTCGCGACGGATGTTACGGATAGACACCTTGGCCTGCTCGGCGTACTCGCGGCACTCCTTGACGAGCTCGCGACGGCGCTCCTCGGTGGGAGCCGGGAACGGCAGACGAACGACGGTGCCATCGGAGTTGGGGGTAATACCCAGATCGGAAGCGCCGATGGCCTTGACGATAGCGTTGATGAGTGCCTTGTCCCACGGCTCGATGAGCAGCATGTGGGCCTCGGGGGTCTTGTCGGCGGCAACCTGCGTGACCGGCGTGGGAACACCGTAATAATCGACGGTGATGTCGGACAGAATGTTGGCATTGGCGCGGCCGGTACGGACCTTGGAGAAGTTATGCTTGAGGGACTCGAGCGACTTGTCCATATGGGCGGTGATGTTCTCTGCCATGCTTAATCCTCCTGATAGACGAGCGTGCCGACGGGCTCACCCGCGAGCGCGCGCTTGACGGTGTCCTCGCCATCGATGTTGAGGACCAAAATCGGCATACGGTTATCCTGGCACAGTGCCGTAGCGGTGGAATCCATAACCTGCAGACCGCGGACGAGAACCTCGTGATAGGTAATCTTGTCAAAACGGACGGCATCGGCGCACTTGACGGGATCCTTATCGTAGATGCCGTCAACCTTGGTGGCTTTAATCAGAATCTCGGCGCCGATCTCGCACGCACGAAGAGCCGCGGCGGTGTCGGTCGTAAAGTACGGATTGCCCGAACCGGCGGCAAAGATAACGACGTTGCCCTTGGAAAGGTGGTTGATGGCGCGACGGCGAATATAGGGCTCGCAGATCTCGTTCATCTGGATAGCGCTCATCACGCGGCAGGGAACATCGTTATGCTCGAAGGCATCCTGCAGGGCGAGCGCGTTCATAACGGTTGCCAGCATGCCCATGTAGTCGGCCTGAGCACGCTCCATGCCACCGGCAGCACCTGCCATGCCGCGGAAAATATTGCCGCCGCCGACAACGACGCCGACCTCATGGCCAACGGCGAGCAGCTCCTTGACCTGCTTAGCAAGATGGTCGGTAACCTTGGGGTCGATGCCATATTGGCCGTCGCCCATCAGCGCTTCGCCGGAAAGCTTAAGAAGCACGCGTTTATATCGGATGTCGGACAAAGCGATCCTCCTTTAGATTGAACTCTCAACATTCTATCAAAGGCTCTAAGAAGAGCCATGAAAAAGCAGGCTGTGAGTAAAACCCACAGCCTGCTCATTACCAGCTACAAGAGCTTATTTACTCGCCACGGACCAGACGGTCAAAGGCAACGACGGTAATGGTGTCGCCGAGCTCCTTGGAGACCTGCTCAGCGTACTTCTTGATGGTGAGGGAGCTGTCCTTGATGAACTCCTGCTCGGTGAGCACGGACTGCTTGTAGAACTTCTCCAGACGGCCGACAGCCATCTTCTCCTGGATAGCCTCGGGCTTACCGGACTCGGCAGCCTGAGCCATGTAGATCTGCTTCTCGTGCTCGACGGTCTCGGCCGGAACCTGATCGCGGGTAGCGCAGATCGGGGCGACGGCGGCAACCTGAAGGGCAACGTCGTGAGCGAAGGTCTTGAAGGATTCAGCCTGAGCGGTCTCAGCCTTCTCGAAGGCGAACTCGACGAGGACGCCGATCTTACCACCCATGTGGATGTAAGAAGCGAGCGCGCCGTTCTCAGCCTTGCGGGCAGCGAAGCGGGAGATCTTCATGTTCTCGCCCATGATGTGAATCATCTCGGTGAGCTCGGAGGAAACGGTCTCCTCGCCCATCGGCTTCTCGAGCAGAGCGTCGACGTCAGCAGGCTCGGTGGTAGCGACAACCTCAGCGACCTTGGAAGCAAAGCCGGTGAACTTGGCGTTAGAGCCAACGAAGTCGGTCTCGCAGGAGAGCTCGAGCAGAGCGCCGGTCTTGCCATCCTCGGAGACGAACGCGGCGACAGCGCCCTCGTTGGTCTCACGGCCAGCCTTCTTGGCAGCCTTGGCAAGGCCGTTCTTACGCAGAACGTCGACAGCGGCGTCCATGTCGCCGTCAGCCTCGACGAGAGCCTTCTTGCACTCCATCATCGGGGAGTCGGTCATCTCGCGGAGCTGCTTGACCATAGCGGCGGTAATCTGGGCCATTGTGGTTCCTTTCAAAGAGATGAAAAAGAATTAACTAAGACTGATTTACTCGGCCTTGGGCTCAGCGGCCATCTCGGCCTCGGAGACCTGCTCCTTACCAGAGCCAGCGAGGCAGGCGTCAGCCATGAGCTCGCACATAAGGGTGACAGCGGAGATAGCGTCATCGTTGCAGGGGATGCCGTACTCGACCTCGTCGGGATCGGAGTTGGTGTCGATCAGGGCGACGACGGGGATGTTCAGGCGCTGAGCCTCCTTGATGGCGTTCTCCTCGCGCTTGGTGTCGATGACGAAGAGAGCCTGGGGCAGACCCTTCATGTCGCGGGCGCCACCGAGGTTGGTCTGGAGCTTGGTGAGCTCCTTGCCGAGAACAGCCTGCTCCTTCTTAGGCAGAACAGCCATGCGGCCGTCCTCGACCATGGCCTCGAGCTCCTCCATGCGGTTGATGCGGGAGCGGATGGTGACGAAGTTGGTCAGCATACCGCC
>URVK01000075.1 GCA_900551305.1 uncultured Collinsella sp. | reverse complement strand
GTTGGTTTGCTCCGGCGCCTGCGGATCCCGTGTGGGTTGAATTTGCCGGTCAGGGTCCGGTCCCGTTGGGTTCGGGGCTTGTCTACCATTGCTGTGATGAGGGCGCCGAGGACCTGGTGCTGGGCGTTGAGGTCTGTGAGGACCTGTGGGTGCCGGCACCTCCTTCGACCGAGATGGCGCTTGCCGGTGCCACGGTGATTCTCAACCCGTCGGCCTCGGACGAGATTATCGGCAAGGCGGATTACCGCCGCAGCCTTATCTCTAACCAAAGCGCGCGCCTGTACTGCGCCTATGCCTACGCGGACGCGAGCGAGGGCGAGTCCACGACCGACATGGTCTTTGCGGGCGAGAACCTCGTCTATGAAAACGGATCTAAGCTCGCCGCCACGAAGCTCCTCACCTGCGATATGGCGGTGGCCGACGTCGATCTTGACCGTCTGGTTGCCGAGCGCCGTCGCTCGACGACGTGGACGCGCGCGGACGATGCGCCGGAGGCCACGACCATTGAGTTTTCTTTTGAGGGCACGCTCTCCGAGGCTCCCGTCCTGCGCGATGCCTGCGATGTCGACCGCGTTTTCCCGCGTGCGCCCTTTGTGCCGGCCGACCATGGCGACCTGGCCGAGCGTTGCGAGACCATCCTCGACCTGCAGACCGCCGGCCTCAAGACCCGCCTTGCCCATACGGGTACCAAGGCTGCAGTCATCGGTCTTTCGGGCGGCCTGGACTCCACGCTGGCACTGCTTGTAACCGTGCGTGCCTTCGATGCACTGGGGCTGCCGCGTACGGGTATCACGGCGGTCTCCATGCCAGGTTTTGGCACGACGCATCGCACCAAGTCGAATGCCGAGTCGCTCGCTCGCGACCTGGGTGTGAGCTTCCGCGAGATTTCGATTCACGCGGCTGTGGAGCAGCACTTCAAGGACATTGAGCACGATCCGACCGTACAGGACGTGACCTACGAGAACAGCCAGGCTCGCGAGCGTACGCAGATTCTGATGGATCTGGCCAACCAGGCTGGCGGTTTTGTCATTGGCACGGGCGACCTGTCGGAGCTGGCGCTCGGCTGGGCTACGTACAACGGTGACCACATGAGCATGTACGCCGTCAACGCGAGCGTGCCCAAGACGCTTGTGCGCCATCTGGTGCGCTATGCGGCTGATGTCTTTGGCGGGCGTATTGCCGAGGTCTTGCTCGACATCCTCGATACGCCGGTGTCCCCCGAGCTTCTGCCGCCCACGGGCGACGGCGAGATTGCGCAGAAGACTGAGGATTTGGTGGGCCCGTACGAGCTGCACGACTACTTCCTCTACTACCTGCTGCGTTTTGGCTTTGAGCCGGGCAAGATCTACCGCATGGCGCTCAAGAGCTTCGAGGGCGCCTACGACGCCAAGACCGTCCACACGTGGCTGCGTACGTTCTATCGTCGCTTCTTTGCCCAGCAGTTTAAGCGCAGCTGCCTGCCCGATGGTCCCAAGGTGGGCTCGGTGACGCTCAGCCCGCGCGGCGATTGGCGTATGCCGAGTGACGCCTGCTCGCGTTTGTGGCTTGCACAGATCGACGCGCTCAACGCAATTGACTAAGGTTGGCTAAATTGAACCAATACGGGGGTTGCAAGCGTTACACTTTTGCAATCTGATGGCCCGTATCGCGCGGCGCTCTTGTCGGAGCGCCGCGTTTTTTATATCGAAAGGTGGCACCATGCAGGCATCGCAGCGTCTCGACCGCTTTGGCGCGGAGGTCTTCGCCTCGCTCAACAACAAACTGCTCGCGCTGAAGGCTCAGGGCAAGACCATTTACAACATGAGCGTGGGCACGCCCGACTTTAAGCCGTACGACCACGTGGTCGAGGCGCTCACGCAGGCGGCCCAAGATCCCGAGATGTGGAAGTACGCCCTGCGCGACCTGCCCGAGCTTAAGCAAGCCGTGTGCGATTACTACGAGCGTCGCTTTGGTGTCTCCGGCATCACGCCGTCCATGGTGCAGTCGTGTAACGGCACGCAGGAGGGCGTGGGTCATTTGGGCCTGGCTCTGCTCGATCCGGGTGATACCATCCTGGTGCCCGATCCGTGCTATCCGGTCTTTGAGGCGGGTGCCAAGATTGCCGACGCCAAGCTCGAGTACTATCCACTGGTTGCCGAGCACAATTACTTGCCCTATGTGGCAGGCATCGATCCCGAGGTCGCCGACCGCGCCAAGTACATGATCGTGTCGCTGCCTGCCAACCCGGTTGGTTCGGTGGGCACGCCCGAGGTCTACGAGGAGATCATCGCCTTCGCCCGCGAGCACGACCTGCTCATTGTCCATGACAACGCATACTCTGACATCGTGTTCGACGGTGAGCCGGGTGGCAGCTTCTTGCAGTATCCCGGCGCGCTCGAGGTGGGCGTTGAATTCTTCTCGCTCTCCAAGTCGTTTAACGTCACTGGTGCCCGTATTGGCTTTTTGGTCGGTCGCGAGGATGTGGTCTCTGCCTTTGCCAAGCTGCGCGGCCAGATCGACTTTGGCATGTTCTTCCCGATCCAGAAGGCCGCCATCGCTTGCCTTAATGGCCCGCGCGATGAGGTCGAGGCGCAGCGTCTGAAGTACCAGGAGCGTCGCGATGCCCTGTGCGACGGTCTTGAGGGCCTGGGCTGGGAGCGACCCAACGCGCATGGCTCCATGTTTGTGTGGGCCAAGCTTCCCGGTGGTCGCACCGATTCGATGGCGTTTTGCGAGGAGCTCATGGAGAAGGCCGGAGTCGTCGTGACGCCGGGCGCGAGCTTTGGTCCTTCGGGCGAGGGGCACGTGCGCATGGCGCTGGTCCTGCCGCCCGATCAGATCGCTTTGGCTGTCGAGGCCATTCGCGAGGCGGGCCTGTATTAGAAAGCTATTTTGCCTCGTCAATAGCTCGAAACCGATTTCGTGCAGTTATTTTACGAATCCTGCAAACAATTTCGGTAAACGGTCGATTTTTGGCTGCGAATAGGAGCATAATCAAAGTCCCGATTGGATGTATTGGGATTACGGCAAGCCGCTCGGGTCGTTCCCGGGCGGCTTGTTTGTGGAGTGAGATGGGAGTTTCTAATGGTTAACGAGAAGAAGGTCGCTATTGTCGGCTGCGGTTTCGTCGGTTCGTCTTCGGCGTTCGCGCTGATGCAGAGCGGTCTGTTCTCTGAGATGGTCCTCATCGACGTGGACAAGAACCGCGCCGAGGGTGAGGCCCTGGATATCGCGCACGGCATGACGTTTGCCGAGCCGATGAAGATCTACGCCGGCGATTATTCCGATGTCGCCGACGCCGCCATGATCGTCGTTACCGCTGGCGCTGCCCAGAAGCCCGGTGAGACCCGCCTGGACCTGGTCAACAAGAACGTCAACATCTTTAAGTCCATTATCCCCGAGATTAAGAAGTCCGGCTTCGACGGCATTCTGCTCATCGTCTCCAACCCGGTCGATGTTCTGACCTACGCCGCCATCAAGATGTCCGGCCTGCCCGAGGGCCACGTCATCGGTTCCGGTACCGTGCTCGACACCGGCCGTCTGCAGCAGATGCTTGGTGCCCACGTCGAGGTTGACCCGCGCGACGTTCAGGCCTATGTCATGGGTGAGCACGGCGACTCCGAGTTCGTCGCTTGGTCCAGCGCCCAGGTTGCCGGCGTGCCGCTGAACACCTTCTGCGAGCTTCACGGCCATCTGGAGCATGAGGCCGCCGAGAAGCGTATCGCCGAGGACGTCAAGAACTCTGCCTACACCATCATCGAGAAGAAGCACGCCACCTACTACGGCGTCGCCATGGCCGTCAAGCGCATCTGCACTGCCGTCATGCGCGATGAGCAGACCGTTCTGCCCGTCTCCTCGCTCATGGTGGGCGAGTATGGCCTGTCCGATCTTGCCATTTCTATGCCGACTGTCGTTGGCCGCGACGGCGTTGTCTGCCGCGTCCCCGTCCCGCTGGACGATGACGAGCAGCATGAGCTCACCGCCTCCGCCAAGGCCCTCAAGGACATCATCGACAGCGTCGACTTCTCCTGCTAAATCAAGCTCTTTTGGGCAACAGGCTACAATGAAAGGCGTCCGGGTCCACACGGCCCGGGCGCCTTTTTGGTGCAAAGTAACCTGACCCCAATGCACCATAGTTGATGGGAGGGCCATGTCGGATTCGCCTAATTTTTTGACCTATGCCCAGACGGCGTTTGATCCGTTTGAGGAGCGGCCGTTCTGCGCGGTGGATAGCCTGGTCTTTGCGTGGTTGTCCTATTTGCGTTTGCCGGGTGATATGGCGGAACTGGCCGGTTGGCAGGGGCTGGAAGTGCGTGAGTTGCTGCGTGCCGAGTGCTACCAGGACATGATTGGCGATTTGTGGAACCCAGAGGGGAGCCGCGCCTTGTTGGAGGCCGTGGCAGCAAGCCCTCGCTACCGTGGCGTGCACGTTTGCGGCTATCGTGCCGTGAGCGATGTGGTGACGACAGAGCAGTTTGCAGCTATGGCGTTCCGGTTTCCGGCGGGGTTTAGTTATCTTTCCTTTCGGGGGACCGACAGCACGATCGTGGGCTGGAAAGAGGACTTTAACATGGCGTTCCGGTGTCCTGTGCCGGCCCAGGAATCCGCGGCGCGTTATGTGGACGAGGCGGCGGATGCGATTGACGGGCCGCTTTTGTGCGGAGGTCATTCCAAGGGTGGAAACCTTGCGGTGTACGGTGCGGCGATGTGCTCCGATGTCGCCCGTGAGCGAATCGAGCGGGCGTATTCCCATGATGGTCCGGGCTTCGTCGAGGAGTTTCTGAACGGCGACGCCTTTGCCGATCTTTCCGGTCGAATCGACAAGACGCTACCTCGGTCGTCGATCTTTGGCATGATGTTCGAGACACAGGAGGACTATGCCATCGTCGAGAGCACCGAGTTCAGCCTGCTGCAGCACAATCCCTTTAGCTGGGTGGTTGATGGTCGCGACTTCGTGTACTGCGAGCGCCTGTCCGCCGGTGCTCGATACGTTGATGGTTCCATTCGCGAGATGCTGCTTGCGGTGTCGCCTAGCGAGCGCGAGCGTTTTGTGGATGCGTTGTTCTCCGTGTTTGAGGCTACGGGTGCTGAGCGGTTTGCGGATATCGCTGGGAATCTGCGTGAGAGCCTGCCCGTGATGCTCCAGGCTGCACAGGGCTTTGACAAGGATACGCGACGCTTTGTCTCGCAGACCATCGTGGCAATCCTTAAATGCGCACTGCTGCCCAAACGACCCCAGATCGACATGCCCGCTGCCGGCAAGAGTTTGGCAGAACAGCTCGAGGCTTGGCAGTCCGAGCTCCTGCGCTAGCCATTGGTGCAAAGCACCTGTCCCCGATGCACCAATCTTCGATGCGTCTGGGGCGGGCTCGACCGCTATACTGGTTCGTGCCGAAATCGATCTAGAACGGAATGCCGTATATGAAAATCAATCACGCGATTCTGCATATCCTGGACTTTGACTCTGCCGTCAACGTTATGAGCCAGCGCGAGTTGGATATCGAAAGCCGTACCGTGCGCAACTTCGTGACCACGCATCTGCGCCGCGCACGCACCTCGGCCGACAATAAACGTGCCACGTTTGCCGAGAACTCTGCGTTTGGCGGCGAGCTCAAGGGCTATTTCTTTGGCGAGCGCGAGTTCGTGGACCTGTCGCAGCAGATTGCGGAGTTTATCTCCTCCGAGCTCACCAAAGCCGAGAAAGCCGAGTCCACCGACGTGCTCGTGGCCGATTTTGACGACGATGAGGATGCCCGCTGGTTTGCCGTGATGCTGCTGGGCTCCAAGCAGGCTTTTATGCACGAAGTGGGCCGCGAGGAGGGGGAGGTGCGCAATGACATCGCGCGCCACTACGCTATTCTGCCAAACCCCTCGCAAAAGGTGCCAAGCTATGCCATCGTGCGCGCGAGCACCATGGAGATCGGCTACGTGGACAAGAAACGCAAGATTGCCGGCGAGGACCGTATGCTTATCCCCGATGGCCTGCTGCAGTGCGACACGGGCGTGTCGGGCAAGGAGGTCATCGACACCGTGACGCGTGTGGTCGAGGAAGTCGCCGAGGAGCACGGTGCCAACACGGCCGTGGCACTCGCCAAGGTTAAGGCTGCCGTTGCCGAGAAGGTTGAGGATGACGAGGAGCTGCCGCCTTGGGATATCGTCGATGAGGTCTTTGAGGACGAACCGGTCATCAAGGAAAGCGTGCGCGCGGCACTGACCGAGGAGAAGGTTCCCGAGCGCGTTCCCGTGGAGCGCAAGCAGGTCGAGCGCGCTGCCGTGCGCAATCACAAGATCCGTACCGACACGGGTATCGAAATCAGCTTCCCGGCCGAGATGGGTTCGAATTCCGAGTACATCGAGTTCGTCAACGAGCCCAACGGCCTCATCTCCATCGAGCTCAAAAACATCGGGTCAATTGAGAATCGATAAACTGCGCTTGAACTGCAGGCAAAGCAAAGGCCGAAGCCCCAATGGAGCTTCGGCCTTTTTGTTTAGGGATGAAGTACCCCGCAGGTTGAGCATAAGTCAGCGAAAACGCCCCTAGGCGAGCAAGGTGACGCGAAAGAGGAGGGCATTGACCTTCTGGTCATGCCCGACGATTGAACGTCAGATTGCCGCTTAGGGGCGTTTGCAGCGTCGAGCAGTTACGCGGTTCGTAGAACCGCGTAACTAACAAATGAGCATGGCATCGCCAAAGCTGAAGAAGCGGTAACGTTCTTCGATAGCGGCGGCGTAGGCATCCATGATCTGGTCGCGGGTGGCAAGTGCGCTCACGAGCATCATGAGCGTGGAGCGCGGCACGTGGAAGTTGGTGATCAACGCGTCGACCACGTGATAGGTCGAGCCAGGCATGAGGTAGAGCTGCGTCGTCGCGTTCTCGCGTACCACGATGTCACCGCGGCCGAGCGTGTCGGCGCCGTCCTCGCGGCCTTCAAAATAGCGCGCCGTCACGGCCGGATCGGACACCGGCGCGTCCGCGTCAAAGGCGCTTTCGAGCGAACGCACGGCGGTGGTGCCGACGGCGATCACGCGGTGTCCCTCGGCCTTCGCCTTATGCACGGCGTCGACAACCTCCTGCGATACGTGGTAGCGCTCGGTGTGCATGACGTGCTGCGTAGGGTCGTCCTCCTCCACCAAGCGGAAGGTATCGATGCCCACCTCGAGCTCAACGGCGGCAAACTTCGCACCCTTGGCCTCGATAGCGGCCATGAGCTCGGGGGTAAAGTGCAGACCCGCCGTGGGAGCGGCAGGGGGGGGCGCCTCCTTTCTTTCGTAGAAGGTTATCGCGCCG
>URVK01000074.1 GCA_900551305.1 uncultured Collinsella sp. | reverse complement strand
CCTCGCGCTGAGGCGCCTCAAAGTACGCGGGCACCGTCACCACCGCGGAGTCGATCTGGACACCGTTGGCGCGGGAGACGTCCGCGATCAGATGGCGCAGAAACGTGGACGAAAGCGTGGTCGCATCGAATTCGCAGCCACGCAGGTACTCCACGTAACCGGCATTGCCCATATTCGTCTTGTAAAAGGAGGCCACGTTGGCATCGCCCATGAGCTGGGCCTCCTTGGCCGCCTCGCCGCAGACGACCGAGCCGTCCTCGGCGACGGCCACCACGGAGGGAGTCGTATGCTCGCCGGACGAATTGGGGAGAATCTTGGGCTCGCCATCCGCGCCCACGCACGCAACGGCGCTAAACGTCGTCCCCAGATCGATACCTACCGCGATACCCATATCGTCTCCCTCAACTCGTCTGTCTTCTTAGTGTCTTAAAGCACCATCTGCATGGCCGTGGCCTTGGAGCGCGCCTCGCGAATCTCGTCCTCGGTAAGGCCGCCCTTGACCTCGACCTCGACCTCGCAGGACTGACCAGACGTAGGCTCAACGGCGCGAACGTCGAGGATGCCTTGCTCGCTCAAAATAAACGTCACGTCAATAGGAGAGCCCTTAGGCAGGTTGGTGCCCGAAAGGTCGATGGAAGCGGACGCAAGGGCTTCGCGATCCTTCTCGACCTTCTCCTGCTCGGCATCGTTCTCATAGACTTGAACGAGAACGGACGTCTGCCCGGCCTCGGACGTACCAAAGCGCTGGGTGTTTTCGAAAGCGCCCTTCTCGGGATCAATCTTCTGGTTCTTAAGAATCAGGTTGAAAATACAGGGGGTACCCGAGTCATCCAGCGCCTCAACGCCATAGCTCTTCGACGTGACAACGGAGATCTTGATGGCAGAAGCCGCGTCCTCGGGATTGACGAACGTCATTGCCAGGTTGTTGGCACCGACGTTCTGCTGCTGCTTAACTTCCTGCGTCTGCTGGTCGACAACCTCAACCGTCTCCTCGGAAGTGCCCTCCTGCTCGGCCTTGTGATACAGCATGCTGGCGAGCTGGGCGGCGTAGCGGGCAGCGCCCTTGGCAACGGCCTCATCGGGATCGTTAATAGCCTGCTCAAGCTCGGGGAATTCCTGCTTGAGGCGATCGGCAACCTGACGCATACGCGTGGAGCCGCCTACGAGCAGGATTTTGGTGGGGTTATGGCCCTTAGCCTTAGCACCATCCAAGCAGGTACGCATGATGTCGATGGTGCGAGAGAGCAAATCGGACGTCATGTCGTTAAAGTCATCGATGGTAAGGCTGATCTTTTGGGGGCGACCCGTAAAGTTCAGAACCGCGTTTGCGCTGTCCTTGGACGTAAGGGCAAACTTGAGCTTCTCGGCTTCGCCTTGGAGCTGCTGGTCGGCATACTCGTCAAACACGTCCTCGTCCGCACCCGTTTTATCGCAGAACTCATCCTTGAGGTACGCAACAATAGCAGCATCCCAGTCACCGCCGCCCAAGTTTTTGTCGCCTTGGTTGCAGACGACCTCGATGTTCTTGGAGCCCTCGCTATGGCTAAACGAAACCGCGGAGACATCAAAAGTGCCGCCGCCCAGGTCGTAGACGATAACGTCCTCGTCCTTATCGCTCTTGTCGCAACCATAGTTGATGGCAGCAGCAACCGGCTCCTGCACTGTGCCGTACACGTTAAGGCCGGCAATCTTTGCCGCAGCGAGCGTAGCCTGCGTCTCGGCATCACCAAAATAAGCAGGAACGGTGATGACGCAGCCATCGTAGCCCATGGGCATGTTCTGAGAAGCATCGAAGGTGAGCTTCTTGAGCACATAAGCAGAAATCTGCTCGGGGGAGTAGGTCTCGCCGTCAACGGTGATGGCAACGGGGTTGTCGCCGATGATGCGCTTAACAAAAGAGGCCGTGAAATCGGGGTCGATCAAAGCATTGTCCTTGGCAGGCTGACCCACGTCGTACTTGGAGGGGTCATCCGGATCAAAGTGCACCACAGAGGGCGTGGTGTTGGAGCCCTCAGAGTTCTTGACCACCACCGGGTTACCCGTCTCGTCGATGTAAGAGAGGCAAGAGTAGGTGGTACCCAGGTCGATGCCGATTACCGTTGTCTTCTCGTCACTCATGATTATTTCCTTCCTTTAATGGTGACTAAACCGAATGAGACGATTAGGTTCCTTGCCTACTCGTCGTCTTTGTCTAATTGCTGCTCGGGCTCGACGTAGCCCTTTTTATACGTATACGCACGGACAAACGCCGGATCGAGAACAGACCCCGAAAGCTCATAGCCCGGCGACAGGACCTCGATAATGACGCCGCGCTTTTCAGAGTCGCCCGTCAAGGTGCGTGGCATAGCCAGCATATGACGGCCACTCTCAAATCGATCTCCCGGTTCAGGCGCAAACGAGTTGACGCCGAAATCGCAAAGGACCTCAACGAGCATGTCGCGATAGACGGAAAGATCCTCCGCCTGCTGCTGAGCCGCATCCCCCTCAACGGTGCCAAGATAGGCCAGCGTCTTGTTCATGGCGTCGACCACCGACGTCACGCGCTTAAGCAGGGGCGTGGTGATCTTCTCGTACACACCGGAGCGATAGCGCTCAATTTCCGCACTGTTGTTCTTGAGCACTTCCTCCTCAAAGGTGGTGCGATCGATTTTCTGGCGAAAGAGCCCCGTTAGCTGAGTAATACCCTCATCCAATGCATCGAGACGACGCGCCAGCTCCTCGGCAGGCATAACGGGAGTCGGCTCGCTAACTTCGACATCAGCAGTGGCATTCGCGTCGCAATCGCACTCCCCCTCCTCGACGGCTGTGTCGTCGGTGGCAGACGTCTCAGTCTCAACGGGCTCGGCCGACTCCGCAGCAGGCTCAGCAGTCTCAACGGGTTCGCTTGCGCACCCTACCTCATCGCATACAGGTTCTTCGGGCGCGACGTCCTCAAACGAGGGAACAAAAACATCGTCAGTCATGTGCGTCTACCTCTTCTTCCTTCGATCGATCTCGAGCTGCTGGGCATAAGAAACAGCGTTCTCAACGGGGAGGGAAATCGCCGTGGCAAACGTCGGGTCTGCCTGGCCCGCAATCCATGCAAACGGCTCGACAACGCCCCTGGGATCGTAAGCGCCGGCGGCTGCAAAGAAGCGATACGAGCGGAAGCTCGCCTTAAGCGACGTCAAGAAGTTGCCCATGCCATATTCGAGCAGGAAATCGCGGAGCACGGCATCCTGCGCGTCGGCGGCAGGACACTCGGGATTTGCAGCAAGATACGCATCGCAGGCGGCCTGTCCGATTTTTTCATCCAAGCCCGGAAGATCCGCCTTGCTGAGCACCACGGCAAGGGGCATGGTGAATCTGCCCTGACGATCTGGCTTGGCAACACTTTTGACTTTCTCAATCAAGGAAGCCAAGACGTCGTCGGGGTTCGAACGGCCAGAAACGGCGGCATCCGTTGCCGAAAGCCCTTCCTCGAGCTCGCTTGCCAAATCCGGGATGCTCATGGGATCCACAAGCAGCACGGCACCCTCGGCATATGCGTACTGAAGCTGGTCCTCGTGCTCGTCGTTATTAAGGAAGGTCTCACCGGCGACGTCGTAGAGATGGATTAGACGGTCGGGATCGAGCCCGTCCTTGCGGACAAAGACGCTCAGCGAGAATGCAGAGGCGCGCTTGACGTCGGAGTCCTCACTCGTCATGCTCGCATCGCCCGATTGATAAATCTTCTCGAGCTCGGAGAAGAGCCCTCGCTTGTCATCATCGAGAAAATCGGTGTCATAGCCCTCCTTGGCTGCGCGGTCGAGCACAAGGTCGTGGGCAAGTGCCGCAATGTAGGAGGTCTTTCCTACCGAACGGCCACCAACAACGGGAATAGACATCGTCCTGGCCTCACCCGAAGCGATCGAATGGGCGCAATTGGGATTAGGACAGCACTGCTCCAAGTCAGAGCGATGGATGGTCGATCCATCAGGCCCCTTAGCAGACGCAAAGAAGGTGCACGGGAGCTTTTGGCCGCACTCGCACACATGCGTATAGAAGCCAAACGTGTTGGGACGAAGGTAGGAATGAACCTTGCCGCACTTGGGGCAAACATACCCAGGGGTCGGCCAAACATGCTTGCACTGCTCGCAGACAAACTCCATCTTGCGCGTTTTACGATACCAAGCATCCAATGCGCGCGAGAGACCAAAGAGGATATAAACGAGCACCATTACGACCATGATGACGGCCGAATGGATGAATGCAAAGATTACCGTTCCCGCAACGCCCGCAACAAGAAACGAGAGGAAGCAGATGCCCCACAGGACCTTGTGGATAAAGCCGCCGTTGTAGAGCTCAGTAATTAATTCCCCGCGCGTAACCCTGTTAAGGACGATCGCCTCTCGAATCGTCGCTCCAAGATCAGAGAAACCCTTATCGAGCCAGTACTCAGCACGAGAAGGCTCGGGCGGCAAAAGAGCAGCCGTCTGGTTATAGCGCTCGTCAGTCAATGCCATAATCGCTAGCTCCTGTTCGAATCAATCGCATTTTTCTTAAATGCAGCCGCGTAATTCTTAAAAGCCTTGAAAACGCCATACGCGCAGAAGCTCAAAACAATAGCGCCAAGAACAAAGGTGATCTGGGCTTGAAAAGCCCTCACGATCGCGTAGACGACAATAAGAGCAAATCCGACGGCAATAATTCCAAATAACGCCATGTTTGTCTCCTCCTACTTCCTAAAAATGTTGATCAGCAAGTAAGCAGCGATGATTACGCCGAGACCGATGTATGCCTTCTGAAGGCCAGCGATTACGAGAACCAAAGCAACGGCAGAAAGGACGCAGGCTATTTGTCCCAGGCGCTTGTCTGACTCGTACTGCGTCGGTGCGACGGGTGCAGAAGCAGCGGCGCTTCCGCCTGCAGAGGAGCCCGAAGCCGTTCCAGCACCAGGCGTGGGGCTGGGCGCGGGGGTAGGAGCAGGACCGGAGGACGTCGTCGCGCTAGCCCCGGATGACGAATCAGAACCAGAATCAGAAGACGACCCCGTTCCGGAATCCGCCGACGAGCTCGTCGCGCCAGACGCACCTCCCGTCTGAGCGGCTCCGCAATAAGGGCAAAAAGCCATGCTATCGGGAATTGTTTTTCCGCAAGCCACACATTGCATGTGAACTCCTTACACGTTCGCTATTAACCACGAAATCTTGGAAGAATGAACTTTGTAATGACAAAAAACGCCGCGATGACGGCAACTACGATGCCCGCAGTCTTCAGGAAGCCAAAGATGATATCGCCGTAGGTATCGAGGATGAACTTGCCAATCATAAAGACGCCAAAGGGCAGCAGGATAACGGTGCCCCAGCCAACCTCGTCGATCAGGCCCTTCGAAGCCGCCGCGCCAACCTGAGCCGCGGCCTCGGCAGAGGGACCGGAACCATCCTGCGAGTCCGTTGAAGAGTCATCGCTAAGGCTTTCTCCCCTAGCAACCTTTCTCCAAAGCCTGCCGTCCATGCGGGTGGGCACATCGTCGTCCCCCATACAGCGGCTAATATAGACGCCATACCTATCGCAGTGATCGGCAAGCGCGTAAGCTACCTCACTGTAATAGGCCGATCCGCAATCGACCCAGCACAGTGCGCGCAAAAGCCAATCTTCCTCGCCGCCTCGGTCACCATTGCGGCTAGCAAACTTCGCAAGAGCGGCGGCCTGCATAAACTTGTCCCAGTCCGAGGACGCCCTATCGTACGCATCGCACTCCGCTTTATAGTCAAAGGTGTCATAAGGTATGGTCCGAGCTTCGTCATAAAGCGCCATAACTCTTTCCTTTCAGCTGGTGAACTTTCGTATTATTTCTATCGCTGAAATTGCGAGAAGTGTTGCGCAACATCTAAAATGGTCGCAAAAGGTTACGCGAACGGCGGTCGGGACACCCTGTCCGCTATTCGCGCGACCATTGTTCGATTCGTACCATCTGTGTCATTGCGCTGAACGTTGAATGCACCCGCCAGCCCATTCCTTACGAGTTGGACTACGTCCGGCAATTAACGCGCACATTTTAAAAGCTCGTCAGGCTAACGACGGGAACGGAGGAGCATGCGTACGCCAAGTTCAGAGATGTACGGAGACCTGCGAAGCTTCGGCGGCATCACCAACTGCGCCGCCGCCTCGATTCTCATTTCGAGCAAGTCTGATCTGTTCAGCCATGTCTCCAATCGTCCGTTTCTTTCGCGAAAGATTACAAACGCCGCGCCGGGCTCCATCGATCCCGCCGAGTTTTCTAACTTTGGCATTAGCACTCAGACGTTGTTTTCGAAAATCATCTCGAATTTAGGCGGGGCAAATGCGCGCCGTCTCGTGTCCGCGCACTATGCGGGGCCGGCGGCACTTAACATGCAAGAAGCTCTAACCTGCATCGGCGAGGACGCAAGCGTCTATGCCAACACACTGCACAGAATTAATAACGGGACGCTCAAATCAGAGCTGGACCGCGACATCTTATATCTGCACCTCTTCATTGCGTGCGGCTGCCTGCAAAACGCCTCGGCTGCCGTTAAGAGCACCGAGATGTTTGCCAACACGAGCCTTGCTGTCTCTTTAAAGACACAACTGACGCGCGCGGATAAACCGAAGCGAGTCCCCCCCACAAGCCCGATCACACCCAACTGGGGTTAATTCGCTTAATCGGCAGCTCAGTCGTCCCCCCAATTCATCCCCTGTCCATTGAGCCCGAAGGGACAGTCATCGGCTCCATCGGCTACGCCCCCTCCGATATCACCGATGTTGGAAGCTCGGTGTCACGCCGGCATCTTCATATCTGGCTCGAAAACGGCACCTGGTACGCAAGGGGGCTTCATTCTACAAACGGGACGATTCTCATCAGCGGATCGAACGGAAAAGAGCGGACGCTCGAAATGCCCCGAAGCAAACGAGGGATTTCAGAGGCCTCTCCCTCCGCAATCATTGCAAATGGTGACATTCTTCAGCTGGGAACGGACACTTCCTTCCTTGTCGTATCCTTGGCTAAATAACCACTGGCAATATCTATCATGACGGGTCAAATCGCTTCCCTTTCGCTCTCCTCGTCTTGATGACCTAGCTTTATTCGTATTGACGGGAGTATTCTCATGGATATCGTCGACGGCAATAAACTCATCCGTCTCGATACGTTCGATACCGCCGTGGCGGTCGACCCCAGCGCCGAGGACGACGCCAAGCGTCGGTTTATGACGCTTATTCTCCAGACGGCCCACCGCAACAACGGCAACATCGGGCACGTGCTGCGCGCGACCAACACGAGCGGCGAGGTCTTTGCCGTCAAGCTGCTCAAGGACAACGCCATCCTTTCCGACCAGACGCGCGGTCGCTCCGCCGAGCAAGCGGCTGCGCACCTA
>URVK01000073.1 GCA_900551305.1 uncultured Collinsella sp. | reverse complement strand
GCGTACCGGGCGAGATCCGCGACTACCTTCATAAGCGCTGCGGCTACAAGCCCGTAGGCGCGCGAGCCTCCAAAGCCCCGTCGCTCGGCAACACGTGCACCAGTTGCGACGCGCTGCAAGGCAGCCGCTATCTGTTCGAGGAGCCCTCGTCCCCGTTTGCCCTCACTGCCATCAACAAGCTGCCGGCACTGGAGTTTATACGCGTCGAAGTTGCCGGCGTCTTTGGCGTCCCGGCCACGCGTACCGACTTTGACCAGGCGCTCTTTACCTGGGCACGCGACCATCACGCCGAGTTCCACAAGCAACTCGGTGAGGGGATTTATTTGTAGAGATGACATCGAGGCATTGAGGAGCAGGAGCTCGATCGTTAAACAATCCCAAAACGCTACAGCCCCAGAATGTGCTCAAGGTAGCCCTTGTTGAACCAGAACGATTGCTTCGTCATCCAGCGCCCGTCGGGCAGTTCGTAAGCATTCCTTGCGATGTCACCGATCTCTGTTCCATCGGCAAACCTGTAAGCCGCTTTTGACGTATGCGGGCGAACGTGAACAATTGGGTTGTCCGCCATACCGAGCAGATTGTTAGTCACTTTGAGCTTTCCGCTCGCATCCCGATACGGATTGAGCTCAACGCCCTCACGTATCACCTTTCGCGTCTCATCCCAACAAGCTTTCGCAGGACCTTCGATTTCGTTTTCTCCCATCGCCCAGAACAAACAACGGTCGAGACGCAGCACGCCATCGTGGTCCTCACGGAACACAACGAAGAAAAAGCGATTGGTCTCAAGGCACGCATGAAGAGGCGACGTCTCCCAGTCTTCTTCAATCAAACGCTTGAACTCAAACGGTGGGAACGACATAGCCTGTTCGATGTGCCCCCTGTTGTTAACTCGAACGGTTCGGACGGAAATGCCTGCCTTGACGAATTCCTCGGCAGCATTGTTTTTGATTCCGAGCATACGATAGACGAGCGTTGTCCACTGCGCTTTATTGCCCGTGTACTCCAACCCGTATTGCTCCGCAATCTGGTGATCAGTTTCGCCATAGTGTTGCTCGATAAGTCCAGTTACGTAACTTTCGAAATCAATGGACTCGTCGTCGCCTCGAACGATGCTCTCGCCGATACGCGGGGCGCCGAGAACATAGGCGTGAAGCACATAGTCCATGTACGAGCGTTTGAGAGAAAAGGCGCGACGCTTCGCGCGACGGCGTTCGATCTCGCCCGTATCGGTATTGAAGTACTCGTAGTACTGGTCGACCCACATTGTCGCTTCGGTTGCGCCCTTTGTGCAGGCGCCCAAGTAGGTGGTCATGCCCTCCGACAGCTCGTCTGCGCGACCATCCTGAATGTACGAAATGATTTTCTCGTAGTCAGCGCGGATGATCTTCATATCCTCTTCGGGCAGACGAACCATGACCGCACGCTCAATGCGTTGATCGTATTTATCGATGGAACGATCGCGGCCGTAGTAAATCAACAGGATATTGCTGAGCTTGGTCTTGAGGTGCGAATTGTCATAGTCGAGCGAAACGGGACGGTCGTAAGGAATCATGGTCAGGACAAGACGTTCACCGGCAGATTTACGACCGTCTTTAAGTACGTCAAAACACGTTGCCTTGAGCTCGACACCCGCCTCGGGAAAGTCCGGCCGGTCGTCGCTGTTGGCCTTGTAGCCAAAGTAACGCTCCTCGATCAGGGTCCCCATACCGCCCTTGTACTTTTTGGAGCCAAAGTCCTTGGGCGCGCTCTCCCCCTCCGGCGCAATGCCAAGCTCAAGAATATCGCGAAACGTCATCCCGTCGAGATTGGCAGCATACCGCTCGATGCTTGAGGGGTCAGAAAAATCAGTATCGTCAAGCATACGCTTGAAATCGAGGTGCTTCTTGGACATGGGTACCTCCGAAACTCGCAATCAGTTTTCCATGGTAGTCCATTACACAAACTTGCACACCAATGATGAGCATTCTCGGAGTGATAAAATCAAGGGTTGATCTTTTTTCCCAGATCGGTTATCGTTGTTGAGTTTATAAACGTTCGTTATATCGATTGGAATAACATGTCAGAGGTCAAAATTGCCGAGCTTTTTGCTGGCGTCGGCGGATTTCGTCTGGGCCTCGAAGGCTATGCCGACCCTCGTTATCCCAATTTCTATATGAAACCAGCCGGCCCCTTCCGCACCATTTGGGCCAACCAGTGGGAACCGCCCGGAACCAAGGCGCGTCAGTTTGCGGCACGTTGTTACATGGACCGCTTTGGCGAAGATTCCGTTGTCAACGAAGATATCAATAAGGTCCTGGAGCAGGCTGAAGCCGGCGAAATTAAAATCCCCGACGTGCAAATGGTCGTTGGTGGCTTCCCTTGCCAGGACTACTCTGTCGCGCGTCCCCTCAATCAGGCACACGGCATCGAGGGCAAGAAGGGTGTCCTCTGGTGGGACATCTATCATTTCCTCGAAATGAAAAAGCCCAAGTTCGGTCTCTTTGAGAACGTTGACCGCTTGCTCAAGTCGCCCGCGTCTCAACGCGGTCGCGACTTCGCCATCATCCTAAGCTGTCTTGCCGACCTCGACTACACGGTCGAATGGCGCGTGGTCAACTCTGCCGAATACGGTTTCCCCCAGCGTCGCAAACGTGTTTATATCTTCTGCGAAAAGGGCGCTGGCAAGGTTGATCTCGTTGATCGCATGCACAACGGCGTCATGGCTAAAGCCTTCCCCGCCATCTATCCCGACGAGATGTCCGAGCTTGACGTTTTACCCGACCCCTACGAGAACTCAACTCGTTTTGGCGTCGGCCAAAAGACCTCTCAATTCAAGAATGCTGGCGTCATGCAGGGCTGTCATGTTCTGACCTGCGACTTTGCCGAGGACTATCACAGTGAGCGTCACGTGCTTGGCGACGTGCTTGTCGACGAGGCTGATGTCCCGGAGCAGTTTTACATCTCCGACGAAAAGCTTCCCGACTGGCGCTACCTTAAGGGCAGCAAGCGCGAAGAGCGCACTAACAAAAAGACAGGCTTTACGTACACGTATTCCGAGGGAGCCATGAGCTTCCCGGATGCCACCGACAAGCCGAGCCGCACCATCCTCACAGGAGAAGGCGGCACAGGAGCGAGCCGCTTCAAGCACGTCATCGAATGTCCCGATGGCCGTTTCCGCCGTCTCGTTCCCGACGAGCTCGATCAGCTTCAGGGATTCCCGAAAGGCTGGACCGATACGGGCATGACTGACGGCCATCGAGCCTTCTGCATGGGCAACGCACTCGTCACCGGCGTGCCCCATCGCATTGGCGAAGCTATGGTCGAAGTGTACGGCCTCTAAGGCAAGCAATCCGGAGCCGGCAGTTCACGCTGTCGGCTCCGTTTTTCCACTCCACTCCCCTGTATACTGATGCAGCACGTGTTTCATCCGGGCTTGTTGGGCCGGATTGTTCATGGGAGGGTCTTGTGGCTGCTTCGAATCCGCCTAAGGGGAGCGTTTCTTCTTCGTCCATCAAGCCGGTTACGCGCAAGGCCGTGCGTTGCCAGCGCGAGGTCGCTTGGCTTGTCACGCAGGCGGCGGGCAGGCTTGTGGCGACCACTCAGGACGTCAATGCGCCTACGCCGAGCTTTGTGTTAGCGGCGGCGCTGGATTTTGCGCGCCAATTGGAGCTTGCCGCGCAGGATGCCAACGGCCACCTCGACTACCAGAACGTTATGGCGCCCGACCTGCAAACGTTCTGCCACATGGCCAAGTTGCCTGCCGCGCCCAATGCGCTTTCGGACGCAGGCTACATGTTTACGCTCTCGGGCGCGGACCTTATCCGCGACATCTATGCATACTGCAGCGAGCTCGCCGAGTGCCACGTCTTTGACGCGGCAGAAGTCAAACCGGGAAATGTCATCAAGCTGGTTCTTAGGCTGTTCTTGATAGACGGGTTCGGGGCCATGCCGGCGTAAGCCGAGTCTTTAGCATCACCGTCGACTGGGCAAAAACCGCTTTACCTTAATGGACGCCAATCGAGGGTCGATTATTGGGTCGCCTCGTCCACTAACGCATCTATCCCACGCGCTCCGACAGTCGATACTTGCGGTTGCGGCTCGTCGCCGGCGCCGTGGGCTCAAGCTCGCCTTGAGCAATGAGCGCGTTGACGCGCGACCTAACCTGGGAAATTGTGAGCCCTGTGCGCTCTGCCAGCTCGCGCGTCCCCAGCTCGCCGTAGTGTTTGAGTGCCGTCACAATTAAGCCCCCGCCATGATCGACCGGCTCGATCTTTGAACGGTAAAGTACGACCTTGAACCGATCGAATCCGGGGCAGAACAGGGGCTCGGCCAGACCATGCGCGCGCATAGCATCGATCATCATCGGGATGCCCGAGCCATTGCCCTCAGCCGGCGAACCTGCGCCATCCGGCAGCGGGACAATCGACATGAGCTTCACAAGCGTCGCGTTACGGCATCGGGAGCTGCCGTCAAACAAGTTCTCGCGAGTCTTTCCCCCGTAAAGGCCGCCAGGATTCGTCACCTCGACACGATCGTCAAAGACGTCGACGGCAATCGATTGTCCACAGAACCGATCCCCGTATTCTCGATGGATTACGGCGTTGGCGATTGCCTCGCGCAGAACCTCCTCGGGAATCTCCAGCGAGTCGATACGCGAGATGCCTTGGACGGTCGAGATGCGGCGCAGGTTTTTGGCGACAGCTGCGACGGCATCCGAGATCATCTCGCCCAACGTTCCCTCACAGATTGTGCGGTCCATGAACCTCAGCGACCCCGCAGCTCCCTTTTGAGCTCCCACGTGGACAGCCACATCAATGAAGAGCTTGGGATAGAACTGCTGAGGGTAAACGCCCGCGGCAAGGAGGCCGGCCTTGGTAACATTGCCCTGGAAGTCGAGGAAATTCAGACGCTCCATCTTTGTCTTCTTGTCCGCCGCACCGCGCATCGCTCGAGGCGTCAACGAATAGGCACGCTCTATCGTGCGGTCGACCAGCGACTCGTCGAGATCGCCCACACTCGTGCCGGGCACCGCATCGCGATCGCTAGGACTCGTCCGTTCATATGACGACAGTGCCAAAACCTCGGTCGACGAAAGCGGGACATCTTTGTCATCGATGCGTTTGTAGCTGCCACCTTGAGCGCCCCGCTCTATGACATAGCAAGGCTTGCTCGACGGGTCGAGCTCCTCAATCGTGATGACCAGAACCACGGTGCCCTGAAGCTCCACTCGCTCGATCGTGTATTTAGGCGGATTGGCCAGCTTTCCTCGACCGCCCGCATCACCCATGCCTGACACAAATTGGTTGAGCACTTTCTCGGTCTCGAAGTTCTCAACCGGGACAAAACCTGCGCGCTCACTCACTCCGAGCACGATGATTCCGCCGGCAGTGTTCGCGAATGCGCTCACCGTTTCCCATACGTCGCGGGAAAGCGTCGTGGCGCTCTCCTTCACTTCGACGTTAAGATCATCCGAGCCCATACGCCTTAAAGACTCAAGCAGACCGGTCAGCTCGTTTTCGTTCATCTGCACGTCCTTTCGCTCGGTCCTGCGGAGAATGCCGCGGATAGATTTCCCTCGTCTCTCAGTTATCTCTCGAAATTATCTCTCATCTTTCTGTTATCTCTCATATTAGAGATGAGTGAGAGATAAAAGATAAGATGTCTGCCATCTGTTTCATATAAACATGTTTTTGCTGGTAGAACAATCGATATTGAGATAATACCATGATTGCTTGTCTCTTTGCTGCTCAGTTATCTCTCATATTTATCTCTCGTCTTTCTGTTATCTCTCGTATTCGTGACGAATGAGAGATGAGAGATGTGCGGGCGGCGGATGAGCGTGGATTTTGGGCGGTATTTGGGCGTTTTGAGGCTGATTCCGTCCGAAAATCCACTCTCATTCGATAGGCGTCCAAGTTTCCACGCTCGCGCGGCGGGCACGCGGGGCCTTTACCCAATCCGCTGGCATCGTCTCCAGTTCGCCGCAGAGCCGCGGCCCCATATGGGTATACTCTCGTGGATTCGACTCGATTCGCCCCCGCTGGGGCGTCAAAGGAGACTGCATATGCCCACCACCTCAACCGACCCGCGCGCCGCAGCCGCTGCACTGCTGGTGCCCGGCACTACCTGCCACGGCTTTGCCGTCGAGCGCCGCGAGACCGTGCCCGAGCTCGACTCGGACGCTTACGTGCTGCGACACACTGCCTCGGGCGCTCGCCTGCTGTACCTGGCGTGCGACGACGAGAACAAGGCCTTTGCCATTGGCTTTAAGACGCCGCCGGCCGATTCCACCGGCGTGTTCCATATTCTTGAGCACTCGGTGCTGTGCGGATCGGCCAAGTTTCCCGTCAAGGAGCCGTTTGTCGACCTGATCAAGAGCTCCATGCAGACGTTCCTCAACGCCATGACCTACCCCGACAAGACCATCTACCCCGTTGCCACCACCAACGAGCAGGATCTGTACAACCTGATGGACGTGTACCTGGACGCGGTGTTCAACCCGGCCATCTATACCAAGCCCACCATTTTTGAGCAGGAGGGCTGGCACTACGAACTGGACCTGCCGGAGGGCGACGGCGACAGCAGCGCCGCGAGCCTGCACGAGGGCACGCTGCGTTATAACGGCGTGGTGTTCAACGAGATGAAGGGCGCGCTGTCCGACCCCATGAGCGTGCTGGACGATGCCGTCAACGCCGCGCTCTATCCCGACACCGCCTATGCGCACGAGAGCGGCGGCGACCCGCGCGCGATTCCCGCGCTCACCTACGAGCAGTTCCTGGACACGCACGCGCGACACTACAATCCCTCCAACTCCTACATCACGCTCTACGGCGACCTGGACGTGGACCGCGCACTGGCCTTTTTGGACGAGCGCTATCTGTCGCAGCCGAGTGCCGCGAGCCGCCGCATGGACGCTGCCGTTGCCGCCGGCGAGGACCCGTCCACGCTGGCACCCAATCCGTTGGACGCGCAGGCGCCCGTGACCTGCGAGTACAAGCGCATCGAGATGGCCACCACACCCGAGAACGCCCTGGTGGGCCTGGGCCTTGTGCTGGGCAGCGCGCTCGACCGCAAGCGCACGATCGCGGCGGATATCCTGTTCGAGGCGCTGCTGGGCTCCAACGAAGCGCCGGTTAAGAAGGCCATTCTGGCCGCCGGCCTGGGCGGCAACGTGGTGAGCTACACCGCGGCCGAGAGCCTGCAGCCCTACGAGCTCATCATGCTGCAAAACGCACAGCCCGGTGTGGCGCGCGAGCTGCGTCGCGTGTTCCAGGACGCCTGCCGCGACCTATGCGAGCACGGAGTTCCGCGCGAGCGTCTGGAAGCCATCATCAGCAGCAACGAGTACGACCTGCGCCAGCGTGACTATGGCATCG
>URVK01000072.1 GCA_900551305.1 uncultured Collinsella sp. | reverse complement strand
CGCGCCTGGCGCTCGTGAAGACCGGCGGTATTTCGGCCGCCCTTGCCTGCCACCATTGCGAGGGTGCCCCCTGCGCCGAGGTTTGCCCGGTGAATGCCATCGAGCACGATGGCGATCGCATCCACGTCAAGGAGCAGGAGTGCATCGGGTGCAGGCTGTGCGCCATCGCGTGCCCCTTCGGAGCCATCCATCCCGATGGCACGTCTATCGCCGGTGTCGCAGGCATGTGCGACCCGACGCCTTCGTATCCTAAGTCCCTGAGCAGCCTGCTTACGTGGGCTCCTGGCCAGTACACCTGTGCTGTCAAGTGCGACCTGTGCGCCTTCGATCCGGACGGCCCGCATTGTGTGGCGGCGTGCCCCACCAAGGCGCTGACCGTCATGGGCGGCGCGGCCGATCGCGAGCTCGACGAGGCCAAGCGCCTGCGCTCGATCGAAAACGGTCCGGCCGTCGACGTTACCGCTGTGGCCCAGGGCCTGTCCGAGAAAGCAGAAGGGAGCGAAAACAATGGATAGCATGACGCTGTTTATCGCATCGCTTGCCGTCTCGTGCATCGGTGCGCTCGCCTCGGTTCTGCTGATCAAGGCCGATAACGCCGCCAAGACCGCTGGCTGCCTTATCGGCGCCGTCGCCGCGGGGCTTTCGTTTGTGGCCGGTCGGTCGACACCATCGTGTTTTTCCCGTTTGCCCATTTCCAGCTGCTGCTCAATCAGCTGTCCGGCCTGTTCGTGGCACTCATCTCGGTGCTCGCGTTTGCCGGTTCGATCTACGGCCTCAACTACTTTGATGAGTACCCGGGCAAAAAGGGCCGCGCCGGCTTCTTCTTTAACACCTTCGTGGCGTCCATGATGCTCGTCATCACCGCCGACAACGTGTTTTGGTTCCTGGTCGCCTTTGAGCTCATGTCGCTGACCTCGTACTTCCTGGTCGTGATCGAGGAGAACGAGAATTCCATCCACGGCGGTTGGCTCTACTTTGTGATCGCGCACGTGGGCTTTGTGCTCATCATGGCGAGCTTCCTCACCATGACCAACTTCGCCGGTGGCTCGTTTGCCTTTGCGGATTTCCGCGCCACGCAGTTTAGCCCCGCGGTCGCATCCGTGTGCTTCGTACTCGCCTTCTTTGGCTTTGGCGCCAAGGCCGGTATCATCCCGCTGCACGGCTGGCTGCCCAAGGCACATCCCGAGGCGCCGTCCAACGTGTCGGCCCTCATGTCCGGCGGCATGATCAAGATCGGTATCTTCGGCATCCTTAAGGTTGGTCTCGACCTGCTCTCCGCCTCGGGCGTTCAGGTCTGGTGGGGCCTTATGGTCATGGTCTTCGGTGCGATCTCGTCGGTCCTCGGCGTGGCCTTCGCCCTGCAGGAGCATGACATCAAGCGCCTGCTGGCCTATCACTCCGTCGAGAACATCGGCATCATTCTGCTCGGCGTCGGCGCCTCCATGGCCGCCATGGCGCTCAACTCGGTCGGCATCGCCGTCCTGGCTCTGATGGCCGCCCTCTACCACACGTTTAACCACGCGATGTTTAAGGGCGAGCTGTTCTTGGGCGCCGGTGCGCTGCTGTACTCCACGGGTACGCGCAATATGGAGAAGATGGGCGGTCTGTTCCGTCGTATGCCGGCAACGGCCATCTGCTTCCTCGTCGGCGCGCTTGCCATCTCGGCCATCCCGCCCTTCAACGGCTTTGTGTCCGAGTGGTTTACCTATCAGTCGCTGTTTAACGCCGCCATGCAGGGCGACAAGGCCGTCATGATTGTGGCCGTGTTCGCTGCCGTCGCGCTTGCCATTACCGGCGCGCTGGCTGTCACGTGCTTCGTCAAGGCCTATGGCGTCTCCTTTGCCTCCGCGCCCCGCTCCGGGGCCGCGGCCAATGCCAAGGAGGTTCCCGCCCCCATGGTGTTTGCGCAGGGCCTGCTCGCGGCCATCTGCGTCGTGCTGGGCATTGGTGCTCCCGTGATCGCGCCCGTGCTGGTCGATGTCGCCGCATCCGTGCTGCATCCGTACGGTGGCGTGTTTGCCGCCGAGGGCATGGAACTCATGAACCAGTACTCCGGCGCTGCCACCTCCACGCCCGCGATCGCCATTGCGCTTGTGGTGCTTGTCGGCCTTGCCTGTGGTTACCGCAAGCTCAAGACCGTCGGCAAGGTGCAGAAGTCCCAGCCGTGGGCATGTGGCTATGCTCCCAACGAGCATATGCCCGTCGTGGCCACGACCTTTGCCTCCGAGGTGTCCTGGTTTATGCAGCCGCTCTACACGCTGCGTGACCGCTGCACGGCCGTCTGCTGGTCCATCGCGCACTTCTTCCAGAAGCTCACCGGTGTGGCCGAGGCTGTGGAGCCCGTACCCGACAAAGTTCTCGTCGATGCCCCGCATAAGGGTGTCGAGAAGCTCGCCGACCTCGCGACTAAGCTCGAGGGCGGCAACTACAGCATCTATATCTGCTACATCGTCGCGGCACTCGTGGTGTTCCTCGTGCTCGCCGTGCAAATGGGTTAAGGAGGGGAGAGCATGAACAACATCGTACTTGCCGTTCTGCAGGGCGTGGTCGTCATGGCCGTCGCACCGTTCTTCTCCGGTCTCGGCCGCGTGATCCGCGCCAAGATGCACAACCGTCGCGGCCCCAGCATCATGCAGGACTACCGTGACCTGGCCAAGCTCTTTGCGCGCCCCGAGTCCCAGAGCGAGGATGCGAGCTTTGCACTGCGCATCATGCCGCCGCTGTTCTTCGCCGTCGCCTTTATGCTCGCGATGGGCCTGCCGCTCTTTACGGCACAAAGCCCCATCCCGGTCTTTGGTGACGCCATCACCATCATGTACAGCCTGGCGCTCGCCCGCTTCTTCTTCGCCCTCTGCGGTGTGGATTCGTCCAACGCCTACGCCGGTATCGGCGGCGTTCGCGAGCTGCTCATGAGCGTGCTCATCGAGCCGTCCATGCTGCTGGCGCTGTTTGCCGCCGCCCTGGTGTGCGGCTCCACCGACATCGCCACCATGGGCCAGCACATCATGACGGGTGCCATCGACGCGCCGGTCGCCGTGATCCTCGCCGGCATCGCCTTTGCGATCGCCTGCTACATGGAACTCGGCAAGCTGCCCTTTGATCAGGCCGAGGCCGAGCAGGAGCTTCAGGAAGGACCGCTCGCCGAGCTTTCCGGCCCGTCGCTCGCCATGGCCAAGCTTGCCATGTCCATGAAACAGGTCCTGGTCGTCGCTTGGTTCTGCGCGATCTTCGTCCCCTGGGGCGAGCCCGCGACCGTGGGCACCGCCGCCGTTCTGGGCGCAGTCATCTTCCTGGTGAAGTGCCTGGTCGACTTTGTCGTATGCGGCGTGATCGAGAACTCCTGCTCGCGCTCGCGTTTTAAGGTACTCGGTAATCAGACCTGGGCCGTCGTTGGCATCGCCGTGCTGGCGTTTGTCTTCGTGGTCGTCGGCGTGTAGGAGAAGGGAGAAACAATGTCATTTGCAGTCAGTCTGTCCCTTCTCGGCTTGGTCGCTATTGCGGCCCCGATGGTGGCCTCGGTGCTCGTCGCCCTGTTCCCCCGTCCATACGCCAAGTGGTTCAGCGTTTTGGGTGCCGCCGTCTCGACGGTCTGCACTATCGCCCTCGCCGCGAATTTCGCTGGCGCCGGCATGCCCGACACGCAGGTCCCCCTGATCTCGTTTGGGCAGACCCTCGTCATGGGATTCACCTTCGATCGCATGAGCACGCTGCTCGCGCCCGCCTTTGTGGGTATCGGCCTGCTTGTCGTGATCTATTCGATTCCCTATATGAGCGAGAATAACCGTGAGCATCCTGACGCACCGCGTCGTCGCTTCTACGCGTACCTCGCGACCTTCATCGGCGCCATGGCCGGCCTTGTGTACAGCTCGACCCTTTTGGGCCAGCTCGTGTTCTTTGAGATCACGGGTGCCTGCTCTTGGGGCCTCATCAGCTACTACATGTCGCCTACGGCCAAGAAGGCTGGCATGAAGGCCCTGATCATTACGCATATCGGTGCGCTCGGCCTGTATCTGGGCGCCGCCATCGTGTTTGCCCACACCGGCACCTTCGCCATCACTGCGATTGCCGGCCTCGACGCCAAGCTCAAGGCTATCGTCCTTTTGCTTGTGCTGTTTGCGGCCTGGGCCAAGTCCGCACAGGTTCCCATGTACATGTGGCTGCCTTCGGCCATGGAGGCGCCGACGCCTGTTTCGGCCTACCTGCATGGTGCCTCGATGGTCAAGGTCGGCGTGTGTGTGTTCGCGCGTGCACTCGTCTCTGCCGGCGAGATTCCCGAGATCGTGGGCTGGGTCGCCATTATCGACGCCATGGTCACCATGCTCTTTGGCTTCCTTATGTACCTGCCGCAAAAGGACATGAAGCGTCTGCTGGCCTTCTCCACGATCGCCCAGCTCTCCTATGTGTTCTTTGGTCTGGGCCTTTCGGTCTTTGGCAGCCAGCTGGCCTTTGACGGTGCCGTGTGCCACATCTTTAACCACGCTTTCGCCAAGACGCTGTTCTTCCTGATCGCCGGTTCGTTCTCCTTTACGCTCGGCACGCGTATGCTTCCCAAGCTTCGCGGCATCGTAAAGAAGTACCCGATCTCGGGCGTGGGCTTTGGTGTCGCTGCGCTCGCCATTGCCGGCGTACCGCCCATGAACACGTTCTTCTCGAAGTTCCAGATCATTGCCGGCGGCTTTTCTGTGGGTGCCGGCAACGTTGCGATCCTGGTGCTCGTGTGCATCATGGTTGCCGAGACCGTCGCCACCTTCGCCTGGTTCCTCAAGTGATGGGTTTATTGCCGGCCCGGGGAGCCGAGCGACGAGGTTGCTGCGGGAGCCCCGCTTCCCCGCGCGATGGCGTTCGTGTTCATCGTGCTCATCATCATGGTTATCGTCAGCGGCCCGCTTTCGGCCAGCTGGATCGGTTAGGAGGTAGAACGACATGGGTTATTCGATCGTCAACATCCTTGGCGGCCTTCTGATCGTCACGTCCACCATGGTGGTTGTCTCCAAGAACATCAAACATTCCATCCACTGGTATGCGGTGCAGTCGCTGGTGCTCGTGGGGCTTCTCGCCACGCTCGGTGTCACCACTGGTGCGCAGGAGCTGCTTATGTGGGCTGGATCTGCCTTTATCACCAAGGTCGTCCTGGTCCCTTATATCCTCAACCGCGCATACAAGAAGATGGGTGAGCCGAGCGACGCATCGCTCAAGGCCGGCCTTAAGCCCGCGTGGGCCATTTGCATCATCGCCGTGGAGGTCGCGATCTGCTTTGCCGTCGTGACGCAGATCAGCCTGCCCACGGCCGAGGTCGCAACGCCTGCGCTCGCCATTAGCTTCGCTCACTTCTTTGTGGGCCTCACCTGCATCATCTCGCAGCGCAACATCATGAAGCAGATCTTTGGATACTGCCTTATGGAAAACGGCAGCCATGTGACGCTCGCGCTTTTGGCCCCCACCGCTCCCGAGATCATCGAGATCGGTATCGCCACCGACGCCATCTTTGCCGTCATCATCATGTCCATCGTCGTGCGTCGCATTTGGGACGACTCCCACTCGCTCGATGCGCGCGACCTGTCCGAGCTGAGGGGGTAGTCCATGGAAACGTTGATTCTCGCCCTGCTCGCGACTCCTCTGGTGTTCTCGCTGGTCATGGCGTTTTTGCCCAAGAACACGTCCTATAACGTGTTTGCTGGTCTCAACCTGGTCTCCGTCGCAGCCGTCCTGGTGCTGTCGATTGTGACGGCCGGTGACGTCCTTACGAGCGGCGACACCGCGAGCGCTCTTGGCCTGTGGTTCCACCTCGATTCGCTGGGCGCCATCTTTGTGCTGCTCATCGGCTTTATCGGTTTTCTTACCGGGCTGTTCTCGCTGCCCTATGTAAAGGCCGATATCGAGGAGGGCTCCATGCCCGCCGAGCGCGCCAAGCAGTATTTTGCGCTGTTTAGCCTGTTTGTGTTCACCATGCTGCTCGCGTGTCTGTCCAACAACATGATCCTCACATGGGCCGCCGTGGAGGCAACCACGCTTTCCACCGTGTTCCTCGTGGGTATCTACAAGAACAAGACGGCCCTCGAGGCTTCTTGGAAGTATGCGATGGTCTGCACCGCCGGCGTGGCCTTTGGCCTGTTCGGTACGCTGCTGATCTACGCCAACGCCGCCGACGTGATTCCCAACGCCCACGAGGCCGCATTCCTATCGTGCGTGCTGCCGTATGCCGACCAGTTCGACCCGACGCTCATGCGCCTCGCCTTTGCGTTTATCGTGATCGGCTTTGGCACCAAGGCTGGCCTGTTCCCCATGCACACTTGGCTGCCCGATGCCCACTCTCAGGCTCCGAGCCCTGTCTCGGCCCTGCTCTCGGGCGTGCTGCTTAAGTGTGCCATGCTCGTGATCATGCGCTTCTACGGCTTTACCATCCAGGCCGTGGGTGCCGAGTATCCGCAACTTCTGCTGTTGATCGTCGGCACGCTGTCCATTTTGGTGGCGGCACTCTCGATGTTTCGCCAGGACGACCTCAAGCGCCGCTTTGCGTACTCGTCTGTGGAGAACGTGGGCGTTATCGCCCTGTGCCTGGGTATCGGTGGCCCGCTGGGTATCGCCGCGGCCCTGCTGCACTGCGTGTTCCACGGCTTTACCAAGACGCTTGCCTTCTGCGTGTCCGGCAACATCCAGCACGCCTTTGGCACGCGTAGCCTGGCCAAGATCCAGGGTGTCGTCGAGGTTGCTCCCGCAACCGCCGCGCTCGCCGTCCTGGCGCTGCTCGGTCTTGGTGCCTTCCCGCCCTTTGGCATGTTCATCTCCGAGTTCCTGACTTTTGTCGCCGGTGTTACCGCCGGTCCCATGTGGCTGGTCGTCGTGGTCGCCCTCGGTCTTACCGTGGCCATCTCCGCGCTCACCCGCATCGCACTCAAGTCGGTATTCGGCCATGCACCCCAGGGCATGGGCAAGCATGAGGCCCCGGCACTCATGCTTATCCCCGAAGTCATCCTGGCTGTCATGATCTTGTGGTTTGGCATCGCCACCCCGCTGCCTCTCGTGCACGGTGTGGAGACCGCGACCGGCATCGTGCTCGAGCAGAGCACCGAGGAACTTCACGCGACGCCGATGTACCGCGCTGTGTTCGGTACCGAGACCGCTCAGAGCGAGGTGGAGTAACGAATGATTGAAACTGAGAACAAGGTGTATGCCCGTCGCTGCGAGAGCCATGTCGAGGCCCTGCGCCGCGCCGTTCCGGGCTGCATCGAGAAGGTCGAGTGGCAGTGCGAGGACCAGCTGACGATTACCGTCAAGCAGGACAAACTGCCCGAGGCCGTCCACTACCTGTACTACGAGCGCTACGGCTGGATTCCCGCGCTCATCGGCGAGCGTAGCCCACTGG
>URVK01000071.1 GCA_900551305.1 uncultured Collinsella sp. | reverse complement strand
TGCGTCGTGCCGCTATCGGCATCATCAACATCCTGCGCGACCGCCTGCCGATCGACCCCACGTCGCTCATCGACTTCGCCCTCGAGCTCTATAGCGAGCAGGGCATTGAGTTCGACGCCGCCGAGGTCGCCCAGCAGGTTCGTGACTTCTTCCATGGCCGCCTGGTGAGCATGGCCCGCGACGAAAAGATCCCGGCCGATACCGTTGCCGCCGTCTCCGCGGTGCACATCATCGCTCCGTCCGTCTTCTTCGCCCGCTGCGCCGCCCTCGACGAGGCCCGCAAGAACGACGCCGAGACGTTCGACAACCTTGCGACCGCCTATGCTCGCGCCGCGCATATCTCCAAGCCCGAGCTGGGCGTGGAGTACGACCGCAGACTGATGGGCGAGGTCGAGCTTGCGCTCGCCGACGCCTCCGAGGCTGCTCAGACCGCTGTCGATGCCGCCCTTGCTACCGAGGATTATCCGGCCGCATTTGCTGCCCTCGCCGCCCTGCGCGCGCCCATCGACCGTTTCTTCGACGAGGTCATGGTCATGGACAAGGACGAGCAGCTCCGCGATAATCGCCTTAAGCTGCTCAACCGCTTCGAGGCCGTTTTCTCCGGCATCGCCAACATCGGTGAGCTTGCTCGTAAAAAGTAAGCCAGCCTGCGCGTAAGCGCAAAAGGAGCCCCGCATGGATTGCCCGGTCACCGCTCGTCCCACCGTTATCGTTATCTCCGACTCGCTCGGTGATACCGCTTGTGAGGTGGTGCTTGCGGCGTCCGGGCAATTTGATGAAGGGGCTTTTCGTTTGTTGCGCCTGCCCAAGGTGACCTCGGTGGAGCAGGTGGAGTCGTTTGTGGGCCCGCGCGTCGATGCCGACCATCGCGATATTGCCGTGTTTCACACCATTGTCGATCCGGCGCTTCGCGCCCGCGTGCTCGATTACCTGGGCATGCTGCATATCCGTTCGGTCGACCTGATCGGTCCGACGCTCGCCGTGCTATCGTCGCTCATCGGTGTGCCGCCCAAAGGCGTCGCGGGCGTGATTCACAGGACCGATGACCGCTATTTCCATCGTATCGAGGCCATGGAATATTTCGTTGAGCACGATGACGGGCGCGGTTGCGACGATTTGTCGGGTGCCGATATCGTGCTGCTGGGCGTATCGCGCACGTCCAAGACGCCGCTGTCGATGTATCTGGCTTATCAGGGCTACAAGGTTGCCAATGTTCCGTTGGCCCATGGCATGGAGCCGCCGAAGTCGATTTACGAGGTCGACCCGATGCGCCTGTTCGGCCTGATTTCGACCGTCGATGTGATTTCCGAAATTCGCGATAGCCGCTTGGGCGATGACTACGCTCGTGCCGTTGCCGGCTCCTATGCCGAGCCCGAGAGCGTGCGCAGCGAGCTTGAGGAAGCTCGTGCCCTCATGAAACGCCTAGGCTGCTTTGTGGTGCGTACCGACGGCAAGGCCATCGAGGAAAGCGCTGCCGAGATCATTAGCCACTTGGAGGAAATCCAAGAAGCCCGTGCCCGCCGCGCCGCCCGTCGCACCTAATAGTAGTAGCATTTTGATAAAGCGATTTAGCAAAAACATCGCACTTGACCTGCTTTTTTATTGCAGTGGTATCTTCATAAGGTAACCACCTTTACCTACCGTTTACCGCCAGTTTTAGCACGTTTACCAAACCGCGCACCCTCTGCTCAAGCCTGCCCAAAACCCGCCGTATAGTTCCCTCACGGCCCGCATTCGGCGGGTCGATTCGTTACCACGGTCGTGCGCGAGAGCGCATGGAAGGGGAAGTATCGTGAGCGATTGCAAGAGGGTTTACCGTTTTGGAACCGACGCCCAGGGCACCTGTGTCACCGAGGGCGACAAGTCCATGAACTTCGCGCTTGGCGGCAAAGGCGCTAACCTTGCCGAGATGAGCCGTATCGGCCTGCCGGTTCCCGGTGGCTTTACTATTACCTGCCAGACTTGCGTCGAGTACTCCGGTGCCGGCAACGTGTGGCCCGAGGGTGCACTCGATGAGATCGTTGCTGCCGAGGCGGACCTCGAGGCCCGCTGCGGCAAGAAGCTCGGCGACGCCTCCGATCCGCTGCTCGTGTCGGTTCGTTCGGGCGCTCCGTTCTCCATGCCCGGCATGATGGACACGGTCCTCAACTTAGGCCTCAACGACGACTCCGTTCAGGGGCTCATCGCCCAGACGCAAAATCCGCGTTTTGCTTGGGATAGCTACCGCCGCTTTATTCAGATGTTCTCCAACGTCGTTATGGGCGTTGACGCCGACCTGTTCGAGAACGCGCTGACCCAGGCACGCCTGGTCGCCGGCGTCCGCGTCGACTCCGAGCTTTCGGCCGAGGATCTGCAGGAGCTCGTCGAGACCTTTAAGGGCATCTTCTCCGAGAACGTCGATGCCTCCCTGTATCCCGAGCTCGAGGTCGCTGACGGCAAGCCCGTTTTCCCGCACGACCCGGAGCTTCAGCTACGCCTTGCAATTCAGGCCGTCTTTGGCAGCTGGATGAACGAGCGTGCCTGCATCTACCGCAAGCAGCATGGCATTTCCGACGAACTCGGCACCGCTGTCAACGTACAGGCCATGGCCTTTGGCAACAAGGGCGAGACATCTGCGACCGGCGTTGCCTTCACGCGCAATCCGGCCGACGGCACCAAGGAGTTCTACGGTGATTTTTTGGTTAATGCCCAAGGCGAGGACGTCGTCGCCGGTATCCGCAACACCGAGCCCATCGCCGACCTCAAGACCACCCCGGGCCTTGAGTCCGCGGGCGAGGAGCTCGAGCGCGTCTTCCTGACGCTCGAGGATCACTATCGCGACATGTGCGACATTGAGTTCACCATCGAGCAGGGCAAGCTCTGGATGCTCCAGACCCGCGTGGGCAAGCGAACTGCCACCGCCGCCCTGCGCATCGCCATCGAGATGGTCGAGGAGGGTCTGATCACCCGCGATGAGGCTGTGAGCCGCATCGATCCCGCGCAGCTCGACCAGCTCCTGCACCCACAGTTCGACGCCTCCAAGAAGTACGAGGCTCTCGCCAGCGGTCTTAATGCCAGCCCCGGTGCCGCCGTGGGCGAGGTCATGTTCTCGAGCGACGACGCCGTCGCGCGCGCCAACGAGGGCCACAAGGTCATTCTGGTTCGTTGGGAGACCAACCCCGACGACCTGAAGGGCATGGTCGCCGCCGAGGGCATTCTGACCAGCCACGGTGGCAAGACGAGCCATGCCGCCGTTATCGCCCGCGGCATGGGTACGCCCTGCGTCTGCGGCGTTGAGCGCTTCCATATCGACGCCGCCGAGAAGGTCGTGCGCATCGAGGGCAGCGACCGCGTGCTGCATGAGGGCGATGTCATCTCCATCGACGGCACCCAGGGTATCGTCGTCGACGGCGCCGTTGATCTGGTTTCGGCCGAGCTCACCGGCGACCTGGACACCATCCTGTCCTGGGCCGACGAGATTCGCCTGGACGAGACCGGTGGCCACGCCAACCATGTGCGCGTCAACGCCGACAACCCCGAGGATGCCGCGCTCGCGCTCGAGTTTGGCGCCGAGGCCATCGGCCTGTGCCGCACCGAGCACATGTTCCTGGGCGACCGCAAGAACATCATCCAGAGCTTCATCCTCTCCGATGATGAGGCCGTGAAGCAGCAGGCCCTGGCGGACCTGCTTAAGGTTCAGACCGAGGACTTCCTGGCGATGTTCAAGACCATGTCCGGTCGCGACGTAGTTGTTCGCCTGCTCGATCCGCCGCTTCATGAGTTCCTGGATAATCCTCGCGAGCTCGAGGTCGCCATCACCAAGAAGGAAGCCGCTGGCGCCAGCGAGGAAGAGCTTGCCGTCCTGCGTGCCCGCCTGCGCCGTATCGATGGCATGGTCGAGTCGAACCCCATGCTCGGCCTGCGCGGCGTGCGCCTGTCCGTTGTCTTTAGCGATCTGCCACTCATGCAGGTTCGCGCCGTCGCCACGGCTGCCGCTCGCCTCATCAAGGAGGGCGTCGATCCGCGTCCCGAGATCATGGTTCCGCTCGTCTCCATCACGGCGGAGCATGTCCAGACCCGCGAGGTCATCGAGTGCGTGATCGCCGAGGTTTCCGTCGAGGAGGGCGTCGAGCTCAATATTCCCGTGGGCACGATGCTCGAGCTGCCGCGTGCCTGCATGGTTGCCGACGAGATCGCCCATCATGCTGACTTCTTCTGCTTTGGCACCAATGACCTCACCCAGACGACCTTCGGCTTCTCTCGTGACGATGCCGAGGCCAAGTTCATCCCCCTGTACATGCACAAGAAGATCTTGAAGGACAACCCCTTCGAGACCATCGACTCGGCGGTGCTGGAGCTCGTGCGCATGGCCGTCGAGAAGGGTCGCGCCACCAACCCCGACATGCACTTTGGCGTGTGCGGCGAGCACGGCGGCGACCCCAAATCCATTAAGGGCCTGTTCAACGTGGCCGATGTGGACTACGTGTCCTGCTCGCCCTATCGCGTGCCCCTCGCGCGCCTGGCGGCCGCTCAGGCCAAGCTCGAGGCGAAGCGCTCCGCCTAACGTTTTGGGTTTAGACGCCTAGCGTAGCCCCCTTCATGCCGCCCGTCTCATTCGCGAGGCGGGCGGTTATCATGTGCGGGTTTTGTCTTTTTGTCTGCGTAAAAAATTGTTCTTGCAGCAGAAACCCGCGCGTGTATACTCGAATACGTTTGTTCAACTACGTGCCGGCCAAGGTGGTACGGCACCTCTAGAAGAGTAAGGAATTGCACATGGATTACATCCGCGCAATCGAGCGTCAGCAGATCCGCGAGGACATTCCTCAGGTTCGCGTCGCCGACAACGTCAAGGTTCACTACCGCATTAAGGAAGGCGACCGCGAGCGCATCCAGGTCTTCCAGGGCGACGTCATCCGCATGGCCGGCGCCGGTGCCCGCGAGACCTTCACTGTCCGCAAGATGTCCTTCGGTGTCGGTGTTGAGCGTACCTTCCCGCTTCACAGCCCCAAGATCGCCAAGCTCGAGGTCGTTCGTCATGGTCGCGTCCGTCGCGCCAAACTGTACTACCTCCGCGACAAGGTGGGCAAGGCTGCTCGCATCCCCGAGAAGCGCTAAGAAGATCGCAGCGTCTGTCCACTCGTTTGGACGTAAGGGTCACCTTCGGGTGGCCCTTCTTTTTATCTGATTTGCATGCAAGGAGGGCCTGGTATGGCCAATATGACGAGCTCGGTTTCGGCATCGCAGGTTGCCGGCGAGCTGGCGAGTGCCACGTTCGAGGAGATTCCCGCCCTCGTGGAGCATTATCGCGAGGATCCGCGCCAGCAGGTGATCAAGGCTTGCGAGCGTGCCCTTAAGCGCCATGCCAAGGAGCTTGCCGAGCGCGAGCGCGTCAACGGCATGTACGAGCTTATGCATGAGCTCGGCGGTGATGGCGTGGTCGTGGGCGTCGACGAGGTGGGCCGTGGCTCGGTAGCGGGGCCCTTGACCGTGTGTGCCGTGTGCCTTCCGATGGAGCCGCGCATCTGGGGCATCAACGATTCCAAAAAGCTCACGCCGGCGCGCCGCGAGCTGCTCTCGGTTAAGATTGCCGAGGTGGCGACTGCTATCGGCTTTTGCCATATCGCTCCTGCAGATATCGATGAGATGGGTATGGCCCGCGCCATCCGCGCTGCCGTTGCGGGTGCGGTGGCCGATACGGGACTTGAACCCGACTGCGTCCTCATGGATGGCAACCCCTTGGGCGCCGTTCCCAATGAGCGCGACGTGGTGAAGGGCGATGCCAAGATCGCCTGTATCGCCGCGGCATCCATCATGGCAAAGGTCACGCGTGACGAGATGATGGTCGAGTACGACGCCGAGTACCCCGAGTACCATCTGGCCGAATCGAAGGGCTATGCGAGCCCCGAGCACATCGAGGCCATTCGAAAACATGGACTTTGTCCACTGCATCGTGTGAGCTTTTGCGGAAACTTTCTGCAGACTGAGCGCCTTTTCTAGGTCAATTGTGGAGACAGGGACCCCTCGGGTTTTATAAACCTGCTGGTAGCGGGCCGTATGCAACAGCATTGCTGCGTACGGCCCTTTTTTTGACGGCATTTGGTCAGCTTTTGGTTTGCTTCCTGTACTTACCCGCATGAAAGGTGCCCTCATCATCGGGGCAATGCAGTGTGCGGGAAAGGAGACCCCATGAGTGCCGCAAGCAAAAAGAGCAAGACGCAGCAGCTCAAGGAGCGTTGGGAAAACGGCGAGCTCGACTGCGGGGCGATGACGCCCGAGTTTATCAAGGGACTCAGTCCCCGTGAGCTGGGCATGCTGGGCGAGCTGATCACCATCGACTACTTTAACGAGCGCGGCTACACCTTGCTGGAGCAGGGTTATCGTTGCACCGAGGGCGAGGCCGATCTGGTGCTGCTCGATGAGCTTGACGATGTCGTGGTGATGGCCGAGGTCAAGACCAGGCGCGTCGCCCTGGATTGCACCACGCGGGTCTTTCCCGAGGAGGCCGTGGATGCCCAAAAGCAGCGTCGGTATCGCCGTATCGCAAGTTGCTATCTCATGGAGCACTATCCGCTCAAGGCGATCCGCTTCGATGCAGTGGGTGTCACCATTCGCGGCGGGCATATCGCCGAGATCGAGCATCAGTACAACGCGTTCGATTGGCAGGTGTCGTGATGGCGTTCGAGACGTTTGCCGTTCACGCGGCCTGCATCCGCGGCGTCGAGGCGATTCACGTCACGGTCGAGGTCTCGCTTGCCGGCGGCGTTCCGGGCATTCAGATGCTCGGCATCCCGAGTATGGAGGTGATGGAGTCACGCGGTCGTATTCGCTGCGCGATGCGCTCCGCCGGGTTCGAGATCCCGCGCTCGGGCATTACCGTTAACCTGGCACCCGGCGATATCCGCAAGACCGGTAGCGGCTTTGACCTGCCCATCGCCATCGCGGTTCTAGCGGCCGATGAGCAGATTCCCCGTGACAACCTCGATCGCTGCCTTATCGCAGGTGAGCTTGGTCTGGACGGTACGGTGCTTCCCGTCAAGGGCGAGGTGGCGTTTCAGCTATTGGCTCGCGACATGGGGCTGTCTTTTATCGCCGGCAGGTCCGACCAGCATGTGCCACTCGCGGGCGTAGATTGCGGCTTTATCGACCATCTGTCTCAGCTTGCTCACGGCATGGGCGATGCCGCACGGCACTACTTGGATTCCGAGGGTGTCGAGGCGACCTTTGAGCCCGAGCTCGACTATGCAGACGTGCTGGGGCAGGAAGTCGCTAAACGCGGCATGGCGCTTGCGGCGGCAGGAGAACTCGGCTTGCTCATGATCGGGTCTCCGGGATCGGGCAAGACGATGCTCGCACGCCGTATGACCGGCATCCTGCCCGAGCTTTCCGTTGAGGATCAGCAGGAGGCACTGTGCATCCATTCGGTTTTGGGTGAGAACATTGATGGCTTGTTGGCGGGGCACCGCCCCTTCCGCAGTCCCCACCACAGTATTTCGACCGC
>URVK01000070.1 GCA_900551305.1 uncultured Collinsella sp. | reverse complement strand
CAAGCAAGAGGCCCGGCCACAACGCCCCCCCCCCCCACCAGCGCCGCCGGAGCCTCAAACTGCGGCTTTACGAGCGTACAGAATGCACCCGTAGGAGTCAGGCACGCCAGTACCGCATCGATAATGTTCGCGATGCTGGTAAACGAGACATCACACACAGCCAGGTCGATGGCGCCGGCATAGCCAAGCTCAGGCAGCTGCGTCACGTTTGTGCGCTCATGCAGCATCACGCGATCGTCCTGACGCAACGACCAATCGAACTGGGCGCGACCCACGTCCACCGAGACAACGGTCGCAGCTCCGCGCTTGAGCAGGCAATCGGTAAAACCGCCGGTAGAGCAGCCCACATCCAGACAGGCAAGGCCCGTCGGATTGATTCCAAACGCATCAAGCGCGCCTTCGAGCTTAAGACCGCCGCGGCCAACATAGGGAATGCGCCCCTTCACGTGCAGCGGCAGCCCCGGGATCACCTTAAGGCCCGGCGAAGTCAAGCGCTCACCGCCACTCGAGACCAAGCCGGCCATAAGAGTGCGAAGGGCATCCGCGCGATCGGCGCAGATGCCCTGTGAAATCAGTTCGTCATCAAGACGCACGCGTTTCATGAATGCCATCAACCATTCGTATCCGGAGATGCGGCCTAGCTATCCTGGGATTCGTTTGCTGCATCCTCATCGTATTCCAGCTCGAGCTTGTCGGCCTCACGCGGCGTCAACTCAAACTTGTCGACCATATCGACCGCGCGGGAGCCCAGCTCAATCGCTTCGTCAAACAAATCGAGTGAACGCTCCAAGGAGGTATCCTTGGAGCGAACGGTAGCGATGATCTGGTCCAAGCGGTCCGAGATCTCGTCGAAATTGCGGACGGAACCCTCTGGCATGGCTACTCCTCGACGGAGTCGACAACAGCCTCGGCGGCGTCCGCATCCTCGGCCAGCACGCCAGCCTCAGCCTGGGCAACCGCAACCTTGGCGGCAGCCTCGGCAGCCTGCGCCTCCTCGCGAGCGCGATCTTCGGCCAGCAGCTCCTGGTACAGATCCTCGCCCGGCAGCTCCTCGCTGCGAGCGATCTTGCCCAGCACGCCGTTGACGAACGACGCGGACTGGTCGGTGCCATAGGCCTTGGCAAGCTCGACAGCCTCGTTGATCACGATGGCGTCCGAGACCTCCTCGTCGGTGAGGAAACGCATCTCGTAAACGGCGATACGCAGCAGGTTGCGGTCGGCGCCGGGCATGCGCATAAGATCCCAGTTCTTGGCAACAGAGCGCAGAGCACAGTCGATGCGGTCGATATGCTCGTAGGCACCGCGGCACAGCTCCAGCGCATAGGGGTCGAGGGGACCCTTCGAGATCAGGAAATCACCCTCGAGGACGCGCTCGAGCGGGCTGTCCGTGGCCTCGGCCTGGAACAGAAGCTGAAGCGCCTGACTGCGGGCAAGCGTGCGCCCGCGATAAACCTTAAGGCTCAAAGGTTACTCCTTGGGGAAAACGAGGCCGTCGATGCAAACGTCAACGCGCTCGACCTCAACGCCAACCTGGGCATCGATGGCGGCGACCACGGCGGCGCGAACGGCCTCGGCGAGTTTCTTGAACGGATAGCCAAAGAACACCACGACACGCACGGTGAGTGCGAGCTTGTCGCCGATGACCTCGGCCTCGACCGCCGGCTCGGAAGCCGGGGCCTTGGACGAGAGCATCATGGAGACAAGGTTGGTGGCAAGGTCCTTGACGCCAACGGAGGCGATGCCCTCGACATCCGACACGGCGCGCGAAACGATGGCGGTCAGAACATCGGGCGAAATGCCGATGCCGTCAATCTTGATTTCCTGGGGCATGAGTCCTCCTAGAAGAGTTGGTGCTAGACGCGGGAGACGAACTTGCCGTCGCGGGTGTCAACCTTGATGACCTCGCCCTCGTTGAGGTACATGGGGACCTGGATGACAGCGCCGGTGTCGATCGTGGCCGGCTTGGTGGAACCCTGGACGGTGTCGCCCTTAAAGCCCGGGTCGGTCTGGACGATGGTGGTCTCGATGAACATCGGCGGGGTCACGCCCATGAGCTCATCGTCGGCAAAGAGCAGCTGGCAGATGTCGTTCTCGCGCAGCCACTTGGAGTTCTCGCCCACCATGTCCTCGGGAACGGGAACCTGCTCATAGGTCTCGTTGTCCATGAAGATGTAGTCGGCGCCATCGTTGTAGAGGTACTGGAACTCACGGGTGGTGAGCATGACGCTCTCGAACTTGGTGCCGGCGTTGCAGGTGTTCTCGACGACACGGCCGCTCTTGATGTCGCGGGTCTTGTAGCGCACAAACGCGCCGCCCTTGCCCGGCTTGACATGCTGGAACTCGACGATGGTGTAGACCTTGTCCTTGATGCGGAGACCGAGGCCGTTCTTGAAGTCGGCGGTAGAAATGGTAGGCATAGCGACCTTTCTTGTTATGGGCAGAACGCACAAGCGTCCAAATTACATACGACCGAAATTATACACTTGCTGACGGCGCCTGCAGCGAGCGCATAAAAAGAGAACGCGGGGCGTCCGAATCGATCCGGACGCCCCGCCCCAAAAATCTATCGAAATGGGCTAGCAATCGATGACGTGCAGGTCGTGCGGGGTCTTGGTGAAGGGCTCGTAGCCGTTCTCGGTGACCACGCCGTAGTCCTCCAGACGCACGCCGCCCACACCGGGCAGATACACGCCGGGCTCCATGGTGATAACCGAGCCGACCTCGATGGTGTTCTTGCTACGGTTGAAGTTGGGCAGCTCATGGATGTCGATGCCCACGCCGTGGCCCAGGCCATGGTTGTAGTAATCGCCATAGCCGGCATCGCCGATGATCTTCTTGGAAAGCTTGAAAATGTCGTTACCCTCGACGCCCGGATGGATGGCGGCGACGCACTCCTCGTGGGTGCGGCGCACGAGCGCGTACAGGTCGAGCTGCTCCTGGGTAGGCTCGCCCATCACGACGGTGCGCGTCATGTCGGAACGATAATCGCAGTAGCCCGCACCGTAATCCATGAGGACGAAGTCGCCCTTCTCGATCACGCGGTCACTCGGCACGGCATGCGGGTTGGCGGTATTGGGGCCGCTTGCCACGATGGAGCCGAAGGCCAAGCTGTCGGCGCCGTTGGCGAACATAAAGTTCTCGAGCTCGTTGCGAACCTGCTTCTCGGTCATACCAGGCTTAATAAAGCCGAGCATATGCTGGAAGGCGGCATCGGTGATCGACTGCGCATGGCGCATGAGCTCGATCTCCTCGGCGTCCTTGATGGCGCGCATCTTGCGGATGTCGTCATGCATCAGCGGCAACATGCAGGCGACGGAACGGTCCTCCAGACCACGCTGAATACCCTGGTAGAAGTTGATCTGCATGTCGTCCTCGACAGCGCAGACGCGGCACTTGTTGGCCGCAATCTTGCCGGCGACCCAACCGGGGATGGTGCCCTCGTCCATGTCGTAGACCCAGGGGCTGCCGGCGGGCGTGTTCTCCTCAAAGCTGTTGAGGTAGCGCGAGTCGGTATGGAACAGGCACTGGTCAGCCGTAATAAACGCCGCGTGCGGGAACTCGAAGGTGTAGTCGAAGACGCCCTTCACGCCCGTGAGCCAACGAAGATTGGCCTCGTCGCGTACCACGATGGCGTCGTAGCCGCGCTCGACCATCAGGGCACGGACACGTTCGATACGACCGGCAGGACCGGCAGCAAACTCAGACATGCAGATTCCTTTCTTATTGTCTCAAAAAGTGCGGGACGGGTCTCAACCGAACGACGGAATCGCATGCGATCCGCAACCGATTGAAAACCCGCCCCTCAACATGATACGAAAGACGATGGATGTCAATAAATCTTAGAGAAGTTCTTTGCGAGAAGCCAAGTAGGCGTGAACATGGCGCTCAAGAACCTCGTCCTCAACGCTCGTTAGACGAATGGCGCCGAGTGCCGCGGGCAGCGGCAACATGCTACGGTTTGAGCGGGCGAACTGCTGCCTGCGGAACTCCTCGATATATGCGGTAGGCTCCAGATCGAAGGCAAGTTCCTCGATACCAAAGTCCTCCAGGCAGTCATCGACCTCAAAGACGTAATCGATATCGAAGTCGCAGGCATCATGTGCTAGGCGCGCCTCAAAGCGCATGCCCTCGGATAACAGCTGATAGGCAGGGACCTGCGAAGCCGCATCGCCCAAGCAGGCGCGCAGGGTACGCTCCCCCGTCTTGCCAAAATCGAGCGCATGGCGAGCACTCGGGTTCGTGGCCATCAGTACGTCCTTGCGGGCAGTCTGAGACCATTGAACGGCATTGACGAGCGCGACCTCCTCGCCCGCGAGAATCTCGGGGACGGTCTCAGTAAACTGATTCCAGCGGGACTTACTGCTCGAAAGCATGGTGCCAACAAGTACCACATAGCCGAGCTTGAGGTCCTCGGGGTCCGCCTCGCGAACAAGGTCGAGGTCACACACGACCAAGCCCGGTTCGGGACGGAACGCGATGGCGGGAAGCGCATTGGCCGACGAGGCGACGAGCGGCTTCATGGTCGTCGCGACCGTGAGCATGGCGTCGAAGGTCGTCGGCAGCAGCGCGCACTCGGTGCGACCGCACCACTGGTTGGCGCACCAGCTAACAACCGAGCAGGTTGCGGCATCGCCAACGGCGACAACCAGATCGTCGCAGGTAACGCCGTTGGCAGACAGGGCGCCAAAGATCGCATCGGCATCGGCCAGCGTGGCACCAGCAGGCGAAACCTCGAGGACTAGCAGCGACACGGCAAAACCGGCGTCGACCAGCGCATGCTCGACGACCTCACCAAAACGCTCGGATGTGGCGTCGTTCCAAACGACCATCGCGCGCTTAGGCTTGCCCACAGCCGAGGCAAACATGCGCGACAACTCCTCGAACGCGCCCAATCCGACACGGACATCGACGCTGCGGTTTTGGAAATTGATCAGTTGACGGCGAATCATAGCAGCCCACGCTCCAAAAGCATCTCGGCACAAAGGTAGGAAACGTCCTCGAAGGACTTGTTGCGAATATCAAGGGTAAGGTCGGCGGCCTGGCGATACAGCGGACGGCGATGCTCAAACAGGCGCGCGGCATGCTCGGGCGAGCGGAAATCGGGGCGCGTATCGGACCGACGAATCTGGCGAATCGAATCCTCAAAGTCGCCCTCGAGGTAAACGCACGTACCCATTTCGTGCATCAGTTCAATATTCACCGGCGTTTCGACGATACCGCCCCCGCACGAAACCAACAGGCTGCGCTCACTTTGGAGCGAACGGAGCGCCGAGGTCTCGAGCTCGCGAAAACGATCCTCGCCCTCGGTCTCAAAAATCTCGGTTACCGACTTGCCGCAACGACGCACGACCAGGCGGTCGGTATCGATAAAACGCCGCTTGAACATGGTGCCCACGTTGCGCGCGAGCGTCGATTTGCCCGCGCCCAAAAAGCCGATAAAGAAGATATGGTCGCAGCCGTGTTTGGTGTGCTGGGACATGACGAGACCTATTCCTCGCAGGGAAGGTCGCGCAGGGCCCGGCGCTCAAAGATACGAAAGATCTGCGTATACCACAGGTCCTGCGTCGCCTGCGGCTTAACCAAGATGGTATCGACGCCGGCGAAGTTGCCGCTCCACACGTCCGTGTAGAGCTGATCACCGATCAGCACCGCCTCGTCGGCTGTGGCGCCGAGGCGCTTAAGGCCCGCCTTGAGGGCAAACGGCGCCGGCTTCATGGCGTGGCTGATGGCCTCGAGTCCCAGCTCGCGCGCAGAGCTCATGACCTGGTCGCGATGCCAGTTGTTGGACACCATGCACAGCTTAAAGCCTTTGGCGCGGGCGGCATCGAGCCAAGCGGAAACCGCGGCGGGAACCTGCTCGGTGTCGCGCGGCACCAAGGTGTTATCGCGATCGAGCAGAATGGCGCGTTTGCCGTCGGCCCACAGGGTATTAAGGTCGATGCGATCGACCGAGGCAACGTATCGTTTGGGGCTAAAAATCCTCATGCTAATTCCAAGACTGTTGATGCTCTTCGTAGGTTTGCGAGAAGTACTCCTCGTCCTGCGTAATGTAGAAATACAGGTCATCAGAGTCGGTCGGCTCAAGGGTGGCCTTGAGCGCCTCGAGCGACGGAGAGCAGATGGGCGTGGGCGGCAGGCCCTCATGCTTATAGGTGTTATACGGACTATCGCTCTGCAGGTCGTCGGCGGTAACCTCGCCACCGGTGACATACATCATAGTCGCATCGCTATTGAGATAGCGCAGGCCATCGAGCTTGCCGGCAAGGCGGTTGTAGAAAACCGAGGCCACATGCGCACGTTGATCGGCGTTGAGGCCCTCGCGCTCAACGATAGAGGCCAAGTTGACGATGTCGTAGTCGGACATCTCCACACCGTAGCGTTCCTTGATCTTGGCTTCGCAGCTCGCAAAGTCAAGCGACTTGTACTCGGTCTTAAACTGATCGAGCATAGCGCGAATCACGCCATCGGCCGTCGGCGAATCACCCAACGAATAGGTCTTGGGGAACAAGAAACCCTCGAGCGAGTCGTTAGCGGCACCCTTAAGGAAGCTATAGTCGTCCACGTAGTTGGAGGCCTTGGCCTGGTTGAGGAAGTCTTCCTTAGAGATGCTGTCGTAGGCCTGGGCCACACGGTCGGCGACTTGATCGACCGTCAAGCCCTCAGGGATAGTCAGCGCATTGAAGCCCGCATTGGGGCCTTCCATGAGCTGCTGAACAACCTTGGTCGCATCCATGAGTGTGGTGAACGAATAATCACCTGGCTTGAGCGACATATCGGCGTTGAGCTTTTTCACCGCCGCATAGTAATCCTTGGGATTTTCTACGATATGGTTCTCGGAGAGAATCGAAGCGATGCTGTCACCCGAGGCACCATCGGGAATGGTCACCGTAACCTGCTGACCAGCCGTAACCTTCGTATCCTCACCGGCAAAGAAACCCTTGACGGCCGGCACGACAAAGAAAGCGATCGCGGCAAGCGCGAGCACCGCCAACACAACGCCGATGATCATGGGAACCGGAGAACTCTTCTTTTGAGCACCGCGACGAGCATGCATGTTGTAGCTCGAGCGGGTCGCCGGAGCAACGCCATGCGAACCACGAGCGTGATGCGAATGCGATTGGGGGGCCTGCGTTCGCTGGGTAGGTGCCTGCTGCTTAAAGCGGGTGCCGCCTGCAGGCTGGGCCGTACGAGCAGTGGGCTGCTGAGCCGCGTGAGAAGCCGAATGCTGAACCGAACGAGCAGAAGGCTGCTGACCCGTCCGTTGAACAGGTTGGGCCGAACGAGAGAAGGACTGCGCCGGGCGCGCGGCAGACTGAGCTGCGCGCTGCGTCGGCTGTGCCGGACGCTGGCCAGGCTGGGCAGGGCGCGACGCCGGCTGCTGTGTACGATTCGGCTGGCGCGGATCGGAAGCACTAGGCATGCGAAACCTCCTCGTTTTTACGATCGAGCCACGTCTGCAAAAACAGGCTGGCGGCAATCATGTCGATCTTGCCCCTCAT
>URVK01000069.1 GCA_900551305.1 uncultured Collinsella sp. | reverse complement strand
TGGCGATTTCATCGCGTTAGCGCCGACCTCAATCTCCTCGCGCCCCGCCATAAGCTCGCGCATCTTGGCGCAAAACGGCTCCTGCTCCCCCGCCTTAAACACCAAATGAATCGTCACGGCATCCGCGTAATCGGTATCCGAAACCTTGGCACCCGAATCCTGCGCCAAACGAAGCACCTGCTCATACTGCGGATAGGCCACATGCACGTCAACTGACACGACACTCGTCATCTCGACGATCTGCCCGGCCTCCTGAGCCGCGGCCACCGCCGCCTGCGTCGCAGCGGTATAGGCGCGTACCAAGCCACCAGGACCCAACAGCGTGCCACCAAAATAGCGCGTCACTACGCAGCAAACATTTTTGAGCCCCGCACCGCGCAGTACCTCGAGCGTCGGCATACCGCTCGTGCGGCTCGGCTCACCGTCATCGCTCTGGCGCTCGCGTCCATCGACCAAAATCCACGCGGGAACATTGTGTCGAGCGTCGTAATGACGTTTGCGGACCATCTCGATAAAGACATTCGCCTCATCCTCGGACTCAATATGGACCAGCTGGGCAATAAACCGGCTCTTGCGGTCCACAAACTCGCCCGAAGCCTCAATATTCGATTGCAGAGTAAAATAGCTGTCCAACAAAGCCCCTCAACAACAAGCAAAGCAACAAACAGCCTCAATAATACGGCAAAGGCCGTACCGATAACCCCGGTAAATAGAACGGCAACGCCGATGATTCCATAAACGAAAGCGAGAACCCGTCAGCGCGAGCAAGGTGCCTTGAAAGACGAGGGCATTGACCTTATGGTCATGCCCGAAGGCTTGAAAGGCAGTTTGCCGCGCTGGCGGGTTCGCAGCGTCAACAAAGTGCCGAGTGGGCCTATAAGCCGGGTTCTGTCGTGAACGGTCATTTATCTTGTCTGCACGTTACCGTGCAGCTCCACGCACGCTACCCGAACGCGGACCGGGCCGGCCCATAGCGTTCCTATTCGCGCTTGCTCCGGATGGGGCTTGCCAAGCCGCCGTGTTGCCACGACGCTGGTGGTCTCTTACACCACCGTTTCAGCTTTTCCCTTTACGCCTTGCGGCGCAGGTGGGAGTCTTCTTTTCTGCGGCGCTTTCCGTCGGATCACTCCGCCCGGCCGTTAGCCGGCATCCCGCCCTCTGGAGCCCGGACTTTCCTCACGCGTGCTGCAAGCAGCACATCGCGCGACCGTCTGGCCCACTCAGCAGTGCAAGAGTGTAGCACACCGTTGCCGCAAGCAATGACACAACACAAGCGTTCGACACGATAAACCAAGAACCACGCTATACAGTACAATAGGGTCGTCGATGGGCAACGTCGTCAGTCGAGACGCGACCGCGCTCCGCACCCCTCCGTCTACTCGGTGCGTTCCCGCCTCCTCCCCGAGGCGGGATGTCGGCATTTTTCATGCACCGACAATCCAATAGCCCGTGGACAGCCCGGGCAGCATTGCGCCCGGGCAGTATCGCGCATCAGCAGCAAATGCAAAAAGGGACCCGTCCATTGCGGACGAATCCCTTAAAACAAGTGATCGTCAAACCGATTTACTCGGCGTCGGTCTCCTCGTCCTTCTTCTCGGAAGGCAGCGGGGTGACCTCGATCTCGACGCCCAGAGTCTCAGCAGCGGACTTCATGGACAGGGAGATACGACGACGGTCGAGGTCGATCTCCATGACCTTGACCTGAACCTTGTCGCCCACGTGGGTGACCTGAGAAGGCTGGTCGACGTGCTTGTTGGCCATCTCGGAGATGTGCACCAGGCCCTCGATGCCCTCGCCCAGGTCGACAAAAGCGCCGAACGGGACAAGCTTGGTCACAGTTCCCTCGACGATAGCGCCGACGGGGTACTTCTTGACCAGTGCGCGCCACGGATCCTCGGTGGTCTGCTTGAGACCCAGGGAGATGCGCTCGCGGTTGAGATCGACGTCGAGAACCTCGACCTCGACCTCCTGACCGACCTTGACAACCTCGGAAGGATGGTTGACGTGGTTCCAGGAGAGCTCGGAGATGTGGATGAGGCCGTCGATACCGCCGAGGTCGACGAAGGCGCCGAAGTCGACGATGGAGGAAACGGTACCCTGGAGACGCATGCCAGACTTGAGCTTGGACAGGATCTCGGAACGCTCGGCCTTACGGGACTCCTCAAGCACGACGCGACGGGAGAGGACGACGTTGTTGCGGTTGCGGTCCATCTCGATGACGCGGGCCTCGATGCGGGTGCCCATGTAGGAGGTGAGGTCCTTGACGCGACGGAGGTCGACGAGGGAAGCGGGCAGGAAGCCACGCAGGCCGATGTCGAGGATCAGGCCGCCCTTGACAACCTCGATAACCTCGCCCTCGACGTTCTCGCCGGAGTTGAACTTCTCCTCGATGCGGTTCCAAGCACGCTCGTACTCGGCACGCTTCTTGGACAGGACCAGACGACCGTCCTTGTCCTCCTTTTGGAGAACCAGAGCCTCGATGGGATCACCGAGTGCAACGATGTCTGCAGGGTTAGCGTCCTTGCGGATGGACAGCTCGCGGACCGGGATAACGCCCTCGGACTTGAATCCGATGTCAACGAGCACCTCGTCATGCTCGATCTTAACGACAGTGCCGTTAACGAGATCGCCCTCATCAAAGTCGGTAATCGTACCGTCGATGAGGTTGTTCATCTCCTCCTCATTGACATCGTCAAGAGAGAAAATGGACGAGTTCTGAATCTCACTCAAAGGTGGACCCCTTTCGAACTACGGGGCCCCGATTGCTAGGACCTACAGAAGGGTGCGACAAGCACACAACGTTTAGGAACACTCGGGAGCCGACAGATACTAATGTGACGCTTATGCAATCACGTTCGTATAGATTACGGGGAAATTACTTCGATTTCAAGCGCGAACTGCGATTTTTTACTCGTATGGAGACTTTTTCGCAATCTTGTGGACGACCGTCTCCATAAGTTGACGATAGGCAGTTAGGCATACGGCTTTGGGGTAAAGTATCCGGAGCAACGATTCTGGAACGATTTATCGAGAAAGGTGCCCGCGTGCTCAAAGCAGTCGTTTTCGATATGGACGAGACGCTTCTTAGCATCAACCTCAACGCGTTCATCCTTCGATATTTTAAGGATGTCTCGTCGATGCTCGCGGATATCGGGCGCCGCAGCCGCGGTGGCACGATGGCACGCCTCGGCACCATCTTGGTCGACCTCAACGCCAACCGCCGAAGCGGCACGGACAACCGCACCAATCTTGAGTTTTACCGCACCGAGGTCGAGCGCAGGTGCGGCATCTGCCTCTCCGATCCCGTCATCTACGAGGCGTTTACCTACTACGACCGCGAAGTGCTTCCATACAAGAATGACGATGTCATCAACGCCCGCGCCATGCCGGGCGCACACGCCGCGCTTCAGGCCGTACAGGACGCAGGGCTGCGTTGCGCGCTCTTTACCAACCCTAGCTTTCCGCAAGGGGCCATCGAGTGCCGCATGGGTTGGGGCGACCTGGCCGACGTCCCCTTTGAGCTCGTCACGCATATGGGAAACGCCACCCGCTGCAAGCCCGATGCCGCCTACTATCTAGAGCAGCTTCAGGTGATGGGACTCGAGCCGCACGAAGTCCTTATGGTGGGCAACGACCCCAAGCGCGACTTCCCCAGCCCCGCCTGCGGCATTCAGACTGCCTATGTTGGCCAGGGAATGGCCCCTTCCGGGGTGGGGAACCATGGAAGACTTCGCCCGCGACTTTAACGCCGTAGTAGAAGCCTTCTACGAACACCAAGTAGCCGACGAACTGTCATAGGACTCCTCGCTCCAAACAAAATAGCGTCGTAGGTTGAGCATAAGTCAGCGAAAACGCCCCCAAGCGAGCAATGTGCCTTGAAAGAGGAGGGCATAGGCCTTCTGGCCATGCCCGACGATTGAAAGGCAGATTGCCGCTTGGGGGCGTTTGCAGCGTCGACTGGTTACGCGGTTTGGTAAAACCGCGTAACTAACAGACTCGAGTCTTGCCGATCATGATGTTGAGGATCTCGACGTCGGTGTCCTTCATACCCACACGGCCCACGTAGCCCATGCTGGCGATCGTCTGCTCGACGGTATCCTGGATCAGGCCCTCGCCGGCACGGAAGCCGCGGCCTTGCATGGCCATATCATGGCCCAGAATCGCCGCATCGACGGCAGCGGAAATCTTGGCGGCGCAGCTCGCCTTGGCGCCATCGCACACGATGCCACCCACGTTGCCGAGCGTGTTCGAGACCGTCGCGCCGATCTGCTCGTGCGTGCCACCACACAGCCAGGTAATCGCGGCGCCGGCGCCGCACGCGGCGCAAATAGCACCGCAAAACGCCGAGAGCGCACCGATATAGCTCTTGATATGCACGGCGATAAGGTCGGACAGCATCACGGCACGCACCAGGCGCTCGTGGTCGCAGCGCAGGTACTCGGCATACTCCATAACGGGCAATGCGCAGGTAATGCCCTGGTTGCCCGAGCCGCACACAATGGCGACCGGCAGCGCGCAGCCGTTCATGCGGGCGTCGGACCCGGCGGCGGCACGGGCACGGGCACGGCAGGCGACGTCATCGGCACGAGCGCCCAGCAGCGTACGGCCCACCTCGGCGCCCCAAGCGTGCGCAAGGCCCTCGGCACTGATCGCGCCATTCAGCTCGATCTGACGCTCAACGGCAGCACGGGCGCCCTCAACATCGCCGTCCTCGATAAAGTCGATAATGGACTCAATCGACATGGGCGTGTCGGCGCTATCTGCCGCACGCGCGGCCACGACGCGCTCGGCGCAGGCGGCGCACTCCCCCGCCGACTTGCCGCATACCGGAATACCGTCGAGCGTATGGCACGTAACATTGGTATGGTGGTCGGTGATCTCGACGACCGCGGTATGGCCCTCGGCCGTGGCAGTCACCTTGATGTAGAGGTTGGGCACACCCTCGACAAGCGACACATCGCAGTAACCGGCATTGGCGAGGAGCTCGGCCACGCGAGCACGGTCTTTATCGTCAACGCTCTCGAGCACCTCCAGCGCGCTCTTGGCGTCGCCGCCCACGGCACCCAGCACGGCCGCCGCCTCAATACCGTGCATGCCGCCCGAGTTGGGCACGGTCACGCTCTTAACGTTCTTGATGATGTTGCCCGAGCAGGCGACATCCATATGATCGGGTTCGCAACCGAGCGTCTGGCTCCCCCCCCCCCCCGCCCACGGCAATCAAACGCTTCGCACCGGAGCGTCTGGCTCGCCAGCGCCGCTGCATAGGCAACGGCGCTGGGCTCGGTGCAGCCGAGCGCACAGACAAGCTCGCGGTTCAAAACATCGCAAAACGCGGTATCACGAAGGGAATCGGCAGGCATAGGTATCTCCTACTTGTATAACGGGCTGGGCTCTCAAAAATAGTAAGCTCTTTTATTTGATAACAATGCATCGAAAACCGCAACCATGGTTCCGGCGGACGGCGCTCAAGCGCAAACTGGCGGAATTATTCATGAGATACAAGTCTTGTTGCATGCTAAAGCGTTTGAACAAAAAAACGCCCAAGCGTTTACGCAAAAGTCGCGCTATCATGCAGTCGAACGCGGTAAAACCTTTAGCAATCTCGCCGCACAGACCAGAGAGGAACCATCTATGAAGATCGGTATCGGTAACGACCACGCCGCCGTCGAACTCAAGAACATCATCTCCGAGCACCTGAAGGAGCGCGGCTGCGAGGTCGTAAACTTTGGCACCGACACCTCCGAGAGCTTTGACTACCCCATCGCCGGCTACAAGGTGGGTAAGGCCGTTGCCAACGGCGACGTCGACCTGGGCATCCTGATCTGCGGCACCGGCGTCGGGATCAGCCTGGCTGCCAACAAGGTCGAGGGCGTACGCGCCGTCGTGTGCTCCGAGCCCTTCAGCGCCAAGCTCTCCCGTATGCACAACAACACCAACGTGCTCGCCTTTGGCGCCCGCGTCGTGGGCTCCGAGCTCGCCAAGATGATCGTCGACGAATGGCTCGACGCCGAGTTTGAGGGCGGCCGCCACGAGCGTCGCGTCAATCTCCTCAACGAGATCGACCACACGCGCGGCCTCAAGGTCGTCGACGAGGCCTAAAGACCTACAAAGCCATACGCTAACGCCAGCCCCCGCCCGGAATACACATCCGGACGGGGGCTCTTTAGTAGATTTCTAGGCGTTTACCAAAAATCTACTGGAATAAAAAGGGCGCCGCGGATGGAGTTCCGCGGCGCCAAAGCCACACGCTAACAGCTTTAAGGAGTCAAAGCTGGTTTAGCCAAAGAAGCGCTTGATCTCGATCTCGGCGTTCTCCAGGCAGTCGGAGCCGTGGATCACGTTAGCGTTGACATCGACAGCGAAGTCGCCGCGAATGGTGCCGGGGGCAGCATCAAGCGGGTTGGTAGCGCCCATAAGGGTGCGCATCTTGGAGACAGCGGAGAGACCGGAAACGACCATCTTGACGACCGGACCGCTCGTCATAAAGTCGCAGAGACCTCCAAAGAAGGGCTTGTCGGCCAGATGGGCGTAGTGCTCCTCGACGGTAGCGCGCTCGAGCGTGGTCATCTCCATACGCTCGATGACAAGGCCGCTGCGCTCAATGCGAGCAACAATCTCGCCAATCTTGCGATCGCGCACGGCGTCGGGCTTAATCATGATGAAGGTCTTCTCGATAGCCATAAGGTAGCCTTTCAAGTAGGTTCGCGCGTGCCCAAGTCCCATTCCGGCACCCGCCTGGACTGCATCGTAACAGAGTTTTAGCTGCAGTTAAACAAAAAGCTGTTTATTGAAACGCTACAATTTATTAAAGCGCTCCATATGTGTCACTTCTGTTTCGAGGCCCGATTAGATTACCATCCGACCGCGCATCAACCGCATCGAACCAAGCGGACGGTCAGTTGCCGCCCGTGAACGCACCCCCTTCACAACCTGCCCAAAGGTCCTACAGAAGTTCTCGACAAGCCCCTCCCCCATAGCAACAAAATACGGGCGCCCGCACCAGCAGACGCCCGTAAAAGCAAAAACGATTATCAATAAATAATGGCCAAAACAGCTTCAGCCAAACCCCTACTTTACCCCGTGGCCCATTTCGACGACCTTGGTCAGCGATCCAAACACGCCTTTGTCGGCCTCAAGCTGTGCCTCGGCACGCTGCAGCTGCACGGCAACGGCGGCAGGGGCGGTGCCGCCCTCGGTCGTGCGTGCGGCGACAATCGACGGGATGTCGAGCGCCTCGGTAATGTCGTGCTCAAAGAGCGGGCTCGCCTCCTGGAACACCTCAAACGGCAGGTCCTCAAGGTTGCAGCCGCGCTTCTCACACATCAGGACCAGATGGCCCACCACGGCATGCGCTTCACGGAACGGCAGGCCACGCTTGGCCAGGTAATCGGCAACATCGGTGGCGGCAAGGTGCCCCACACCGCACTCGCGCGCCATGGCATCCTCGTTGACGGTCCAGGTCGAAATCATCCCGGCCATAACGGACAGGCACTGCATGAGCGTATGGGCGGTATCGAGGGCGCCCTCCTTGTCCTCCTGCAAGTCCTTGTTATAAGTAAGCGGCAGGCCCTTCATGGTCACGAGCAGCTGCACCAGGTTGCCATAGACTCGGCCGCTCTTGCCGCGGATAAGCTCGGC
>URVK01000068.1 GCA_900551305.1 uncultured Collinsella sp. | reverse complement strand
GCAGGTGCTTCGACGCGGGTGGGGCCCAGGAAGAAGACGCTGCCGATGGGCTTGTCCGGGTCGGAGAGACCCGCACGGCTGCGGCGCACGGCCGCGGCAACGGCGGAGACGGCCTCGTCCTGACCGATGACGCGCTTATGCAGCTCACCCTCCAAGCCCTTCAGCTTGTCGAGCTCGCCCTGCATCATCTTGGACACGGGCACGCCGGTCCAGGCACTCACGACCTCGGCGATCTCATCGGAGGTCACCTGCTCGTTGAGGCCTTCGCCGTCCTGCTGCTTTTGCGCCTCGAGCGCAGCCTCGGAATCCTGAATCTGCTGCTGCAGACCCGGAATCACGGAGTAGCGCAGCTCGGACGCACGGCCCAGGTCGCCGTTGCGCGTCGCGCGCTCCTCTTCGCTTCTGGCCTCGTCGAGCTGACCCTTAAGCTCCTGCACGTGGTCGATGGCGTTCTTCTGGTTGAGCCAGCCGGCCTTTTGCACGTTGAGCTTTTCTTGGACCTCGGCAATCTCCTGGCGCAGGGCCTCCAGACGCTCCTTGGAGGCGTCGTCGGTCTCCTTCATGAGCGCCTGCTCTTCGATCTGCAGCTGGGTGAGCTGACGCGTGGTGGCGTCAATCTCGACCGGCATGCTGTCGAGCTCCATGCGCAGGCGACTTGCCGCCTCGTCGACCAGGTCGATGGCCTTGTCGGGCAGGAAGCGGTCGGCAATATAGCGATCGGATAGATCGGCGGCGGCCACGAGCGCGCTATCGGTGATGTGCACGCCATGGAAGATCTCGTACTTCTCCTTGAGGCCACGAAGGATCGAGATGGTGTCCTCGACGGTGGGCTCGCTCACCATAACGGTCTGGAAACGACGAGCGAGCGCCGCGTCCTTCTCGATGTACTTGCGGTACTCGTCGAGCGTGGTCGCGCCGATCGCGTGCAGGTCGCCACGGGCGAGCGCCGGCTTGAGGATGTTGCCGGCGTCCATGGAGCCCTCGGTGGCACCCGCGCCCACGATGGTGTGGAGCTCATCGATGAACAGGATGACCTTGCCTTCGGACTTTTGGACTTCCTTGAGTACAGCCTTCAAGCGGTCCTCGAACTCGCCACGATACTTGGCACCGGCGACCAGCGCGCTCATGTCGAGCTCGATAAGGTCGCGGTCGCGCAGGGTGCTCGGCACGTCGCCGGCCACGATACGCTGGGCGATGCCCTCGACGATGGCCGTCTTGCCGACGCCCGGCTCGCCGATGAGCACAGGGTTATTCTTGGTGCGGCGGGACAGGACCTGAATGGTACGGCGAATCTCGTCGGTACGGCCGATGACCGGGTCGAGCTTGCCGGCGCGGGCGAGGTCGCAGATGTTGCGACCGTACTGCTCCAAGGCCTCAAACTGGGTCTTGTCCTCGGCAGACGTCACGCGGTCATCGCCGCGCAGCTCCTCGTAGACCTGCTCGACGCGCTCCTTGGTCACGCCGGCATCGCGCAGCACGCGGCCGGCCTCGCCCTTGTCCTCGGCAAGTGCCATCAGCAGATGCTCGGTCACCACAAAGCTGTCGCCCATCTTGGTGGCCTTCTTCTCGGCCTTTTCGATGACGCGGACAAGCTCGTTGGACAGGCCCATCTGCTGGCCCTCGCCCGAAACCTTGGGCGCGTGGTCGATGGCGTCTTGTGTGGAGCGTGCGAGCTGGGCCGGGTCGGCACCGATGCGCTCGATAATCACGGAGATATTGCGCTCACCGGCATCTGCTGGGCAGGCAGCGGGTGAATCGGCTCCCCCGCGCCGGCCTGCGCGTCAGCGGCCGTGCTCATGGCGGTCTGCAACGCCTCGCGCGACGTCATTGCTAGCTTATCGATTCTCATGGAATCACCTCTCTTGGGGTGGCCGCCCTACGGGGCGGCTTCACGTTGTTCGAGAAGTATTGTTGCCAGCTTTGCGCGATCTTATACACAAATCTAAGTCTCTATATATAAGATTTTCTGAGTGATTGATGGATAGGGTACTGAGATGTCAGCCCGCCGCTGCCCAGGCGCACTACCATCTCGATCTGTAACATCTAGCAGCCATTTTTGGTCCTAGGTGTTACAGATCGAGATGAAATGCTCAGCGGCGCCCGTTTATCTAAATCTGTAACAACTACTCGGCAAATAGGGCCCTATCTGTTACAGATTGAGACAAACAGAAGACACCCGAATCGAAAATCTAAATCTGTAACACCAGGCCCACTTTTAGCGGCCAAGACGTTACAGATCGAGACAAACCGAGAACTACTACAAAGGGGACGGGTACCTTTGTGGTGGTTGCAGTCTCTATTTACTTGCCGAACCCGTGCTTCCCGATTCGCCGCTCCAGGGCATCTCATCCTCGAAGAGCCATATACGGGCAGACCCACTATCGCGTGCAGTCTGCGGGTCGGGCAAGCAGGTCTGTTCATAGGCATCTTGGATACACTGACCCATAAAATCGTTGAGCTCGGCCTGGTCGCCCTCCATGACATAGGCTGCATCGCCGGCCATGATGTAAATACCCGGACCCTCATTGCCCTCGTAACCCGGATCGTACGAGACATCACATAACTTTGCGCCGTTTGCAGTGTCCAGCTCGATGGAAGAGTGACATCCGCCAACCATGTCGTTCGCTTTTGCCCGATAGGACGCATATCCGTACCAACGCTTAAATGTTTTGCCCTTGAGTAGCTCGGACGCCCTATCGATCAGGCTTGTATCCGTGGTATAGCGCATGGCCCCAAGCTGAATACTCGGATAATTGCTAATACCCAGCACAGCCGGCTGCTCATCAAAATCAACGGTAATGGTCTCGGGCTTGTCGTCGCCGGTCAGAAGTTCGACAGATTGAGCCACAGGCTTGACCAACGGCTCCGTCACCGCAGCAGGTAGAAATGCCATACCGACAGCGCCCGCGCCAACCACAGCGATCGCAAGCGCCAAGACAATCAATCCAATACGGGCAGAACGGCTCACGGCAAAACACCCCACAATGCAAACCTTCGCCACCTGCACTAATGATACCGCCAGCTAACACTATTACCAAAAGAAGCCGCGCGCTCCTCACCACCACAAAGGGGACAGGCACCTTTGTGGTGGTTTTCGACGCTAACGGTCGACCATCTCGCGCCATGAGATTAAACTTGAATTGTTCTCTGAACATATCCATTTCTGCCTATCCTCAACAGATCTTTGTCTCGAGGAGCGCATATGAAGCCGTCTCATTCCACCGGTCGCAACGTCATCGCCATTCTCGCCATACCCATCGTGATGCTCTTCCTTATCGTCATCACGCCCTTTTCTTTTGGTATCGCCTCGCCCTTCGATCTTTGCGGGATGATCGACGCCGGCTCGCGTGCCACCTCGCTCTCCTTTGTCTGCCGTGGCGTGTTCTACGAATATGCAATTCCCACCGGAAGTTGGCAGTCCAAGTTACCGTTGCTCGGCAAGGTCGACGGATGCTCCCCCTATTTCTGCCTTGAACCTCAGGCGCTAAACTATCTGATCGACGACCAGCCACTCGACTCCATCACCCTCGCCTACGACTACGCACCAAACACCGATGAGCGCCACATGAACCAAGTCCTCGACAAGCTGCTTGGACAGTGCGGGCTCACCGCGGAAGCCGGTCGAACCATCTATAGCAACCAGAAATTAAAGCGAACAGAACTCCGCCGTGTCGGAAAAATCAAAGGGCGAAACGGGGCCGCCTACTGGGATGCCTGGGCAACACGCGACAAGGGCGAATTCGGACACAGCACCTATATGGTCACTGTCTACACCAAAGACGGAATTAAGGACAATGTTGACGATTTCGCGTCATCCAAACTCGGCATCCCCAAAACAACCAAACCCGCCAACCCGGATGAAATTCTGTAGAGCCGCTCATTAACATACCGCTCAACGATCACAACAACATCGAGCTCGTTCCCCACCGCCACAAAGGTGCCTGTCCCCTTTGTGGCGGTTTTCGACAAAAAAGAAGCCGCCCCGATAACAGAGGCGGCTTCAAGCAAGTCTATTTTTAGCGTCCCTCAAGACCCAACGAGAACGCAGAAATGTAGCCCGGGGCTTACCCTTTCCCGAACGCGACCCTCGCGAAGCGCGTGAGCGGGCGGGAAAGGGTAAGCCCCGGGCGGACAATTAAGTGCGTTACTCGGCAGCGGCCTTGAACTTGTTGTAGTTGATCAGGCAGCCAGCCTTGACGATGGCACGCTCCTCTGCCGTCATATCGGCAATGTAGAGCTCAATCTGCTCGACCGCACCATCGGCGCGCACCACGTAGGCGGCGATGCCCTTCAGGTCGCCATCGAGCGCGGCGCGGATACCCGGCACAAAGACGTAGTCGCCCACCTCAAAGCTGGGCTCGGCCTCCATCTGGAAGGGCACCATGCCCCAGTTCATCACGTTGGAGCGATAGCGCTTGGTGGCGTACTCGTGGACGATGTTGGCCAGGCCGCCAATTACGCGCTGGCAGCGCGCGGCCTGCTCGCGGGCAGAACCGTCACCGGGCTTCTTGGCATAGAGCATGGAGCCGTACTCAGTCGCCTTGGCATCGGCCGCGACACCCGCGCCGGTCAGCGCCTCAAACACGCTGGCAAGCTCGGCATCGAGTGCCGCCAGGTCGCCCGCTGCCTCGCCGGCAACGCGGCGCTTTTCCACCGCGTCGACCTCCTTGGAGCGGCCCACGTAGGCAGGGTCGCGACGGCTGAGCGTAAACTCGGCCAGACCCAGCGGGTTGGAGCGGAAGGAGCTCGTCTCGCCCGAGGGAATGAGCTCGTCGGTCGTGGTGACCGGGTCCATGATCTTGGAGCACACCTTGAGCAGGATGTCGTCGCCGAGAGGCTCCATCGCGGGCCACGGCTTGATGTTGGGACCCTCGACCAGCTCGTCGGCAGGCTCCGCCTTGCCAAAGCCCCAGTACACGCGCTTCTTGTACGGCGCGTCGTCAAAGGTGTACTCGCAGGCCTCGTCCCAAGTCTCCTCGGGCAGGTCGGTCGCCGGCGTCAGGACGCCGCCGTTGGCAGCCGTCGCCGCAATGGAGCGAGCGTCCATCAGGGCCACGGCGCTCAGCTGGCCATTACCCGGCTTGGAACCCTCGCGGTTAGGGAAGTTACGCGTGGTGTGGCGGATGGACAGCCCGTTGTTGGCAGGCGTGTCGCCGGCACCGAAGCACGGACCGCAGAACGCCGTGCGCACGATCGCGCCAGCCTCCATGAGGTCGTAGATATAGCCGCGGCGTGTAAGCTCGAGTGCCACGGGCTGGCTCGTGGGATAGACCGACAGCGAGAACTCGCCGCAGCCGGTGTTGGCGCCCTTGAGCACGCGGGCGGCCTGGACCACGGAGTCGTAGTTGCCGCCCGAGCAGCCGGCGATAACGCCCTGCTGCACGTGCAGCTTGCCGTCGACGATCTTGTCGAGCAGGCTAAAGTGTGTCTTGCCCTCGCCGATCTTGGCGGCCTCGAGCTCCACCTCGTGCAGGATGTCCTCGAGGTTCTCGTTGAGCTCGTCGATCTCAAAGCCGTTAGAAGGATGGAACGGCAGCGCGATCATGGGCTTGATACTCGACAGATCGACTTCGACGCAGCCGTCGTAGTAGGCAACATCGGCGGGCTTGAGCTCGCGGTAGTCCTCGCCGCGACCGTGCATGGTCAAAAACGCGTGCGTGTCCTCGTCGGTGGCCCAGATGCTCGACAGGCAGGTGGTCTCGGTGGTCATGACGTCGACGCCGTTGCGGTAGTCGGTCGTCATGCTCGCGATACCGGGGCCCACGAACTCCATAACCTTGTTCTTAACGTAACCCTTGGCAAAGACGGCACGGATGATGGCGAGCGCCACGTCGTGCGGGCCAACGCCGGGGCGCGGGGCGCCCGTGAGGTAGATGGCAACGACGCCGGGATAGGCGACATCGTAGGTGTCGCGCAGCAGCTGCTTTGCCAGCTCGCCACCGCCCTCGCCCACGGCCATGGTGCCCAGGGCACCATAGCGGGTGTGCGAGTCGGAGCCCAGGATCATCTTGCCACAGCCGGCGAAATTCTCACGCATAAAGGAGTGGATGACGGCGATGTGCGGCGGGACGAAGATGCCGCCGTACTTCTTGGCAGCCGAGAGACCAAAGACGTGGTCGTCCTCGTTGATGGTGCCGCCCACGGCGCACAGCGAGTTGTGGCAGTTGGTGAGCACGTAGGGCAGCGGGAACTGCTCCATGCCCGAGGCGCGCACCGTCTGGATGATGCCGACAAAGGTGATGTCGTGGCTCGCCATGGCGTCGAAGCGAATCTTGAGCGCCTCGGGGTCGCCGGACGTATTGTGTGCCTGGAGGATCGAATACGCGATGGTGCCGCGCTTGGCATCCTCGGGCGTCTGCGTAATACCGCGCTCGGCAGCCTCGGCCTCAGGCACAACCTCGCTGCCGTTACGCAGGTAGATGCCGTCCTCGTACAGCTTGACCATACTGTCTCCCACTCTGCCCAAAAGATTTGGGCGCATAGCATACATTCGTTCAATATCGTGCCATAGAACGGTTGCCAGCGGGTTACGAATCTCGGCGTTCACTTTATCTCAGTAAAGCACAGGGCGATATTGGCGCAAGGAGTGTCCCAAAGTGCCGGCACAGAAGGAACGTCCCCAAGTGCCAGCCAAAAATGGGAGTGGATAACCTCCCGTTTCTAGCCCTCAAGCGGACCAAAAGTGGGAGATTATCCACTCTCATATTGTTAGGATTTGCGTCGTAGAGCCGCCGTAACTAAAGATCGGTTCCCGCGCCCAAAAGCTTGCGCATGACCTGTTCGGGGTTAACCGAGCCGTCGCGCGGGGCCAGGGCGGTGATCTTCTTCTGCATCTTGTACTCGTGCAGCTCGTCCTCGAGCTGGCGCACGCGGGCGCGGAGCTTTTCGTTCTCGCGCTCGCGCTCCTCGGCACGCTCCTTCATATCGAGGATGCGCACCACGCCGGCAAGGTTGATGCCCTCGTCGGTCAGCTGGTTGATGAGCTCCAGGCGCTCGATATCGGCACGCGAATACAGACGCGTGTTGCCGCCCGAGCGCTGGGGGTTCACCAGGCCCTTGGATTCGTAGACGCGCAGAGTCTGCGGATGCATGCCGGTCAGCTCGGCCGCCACGCTGATCATGTACAGCGGTTTGTTCCTATTGTCCTCGGCCATGCTACCTGACCCCTTTCCGTCTCGTTATCGTCCATCATAAGCCCGCGGGCGCGGGCGTGTGCCGCGACCGCCCTAGTACGTCGCCTTGTAACGGTTGACCTTCTCGCGGTAGTCGCGCGTATCGGCCTCGCGCAGCTTGGTCATCGCGTCGCGCTCGTCATCAGACAGGTTCGTGGGAACCTGCACCTTGATCTCGACGAGCAGCGCGCCCGTGCGGCCACGGTGTTTAACGTCGGGCGCGCCCATCTCTTTAAAACGGAACTTCTTGCCCGTCTGGGTACCCGCAGGCACCTTCAAACGGACCGTCGCCCCGCCGGGCGTCGGCACGTCCACCGTGCAGCCGAGCGCCGCCTCATAGACCGAGACCGGCACCTCCATGGTCACGTCGGCACCTTTACGCTTAAACAGCGGGTGCTCCTCCACGTGCGTGGTCACGACCAGGTCGCCGCGCTCGCCGCCGGCAACGCCATACTCGCCGCGACGCTTGTAAC
>URVK01000067.1 GCA_900551305.1 uncultured Collinsella sp. | reverse complement strand
CGACTGGTCTGCCAACAGCGGCTACGAGGCCGGCAGGTACCTGGCCGAGCACGATCGCACCATGACGGCGATTTACGCGGCAAACGACCAGATGGCAAATGGCGCGATTGCAGCGCTGCGCGATAGCGGTCTGCGCGTGCCCGAGGACGTGAGCGTGGTGGGCGTCGACGATTCGCTCGATGATTTTGTGGCACACAACGAGCTCACGACCGTTCGATTCGATTTGCATCAGCGTGGACGCGAGGTGTTCGAGCACGCGGTTCCCAAGGCGGGGGCAACGGACAAAACCGTTGCCATTCGTATTCCCGGCCAGCTTATCGTTCGACATACCACGGCAGCTCCGCGCACATAGTTTTTGCAGGTCAATGGCGATATATTCCGCCTCAATAACAATCGATAAGGATGCTGGCAGATAGCCGTGGCTATGAAGACGAGTGCTATGATAGACGGGCTCTTTTGTCTATCTAGGAGGCTTTGCCTGATGGAGATCACCAAGGATATCCGCTACATTGGCGTTAACGATCACGACATTGACCTGTTCGAGGGCCAGTACGATGTGTCCGAGAACGGCATGGCATACAACAGCTACGTTATCTTGGGCGAAAAGATCGCTGTCGCCGATTCAGTCGACGGCGGTTTTGTTGACGAGTGGCTCGGCAACCTCGAGGCCGTGCTCGATGGCCGCACGCCCGACTACCTGATTGTCCATCACATGGAGCCCGATCACTCCGCCGGCATCGCCGCCTTTATGGAGCGCTATCCCCAGGCGCAGATTGTTGCCAGCATGGGCGCCTTCCGTATGATGGTCAACTACTTTGGCACCGACTTCCCCGAGCGCAAGATGGTCGTCAAAGATGGCGACGTGCTCGACCTGGGCGGCCACAGCCTAACCTTTGTCGGTGCCCCCAATGTTCACTGGCCCGAGGTGCTCTTCTCCTACGAGTCCACCGACAAGGTGCTCTTTAGTGCCGACGGTTTTGGCAAGTTTGGCGCCAACGACATCGAGGATCCCGAGGGCTGGGCTTGCGAAGCGCGCCGTTACTACTTTGGCATCGTCGGTAAGTTCGGCAAGTTCGTGCAGGCCGTCCTCAAGAAGGCCGCCGACCTGGACATCCAGATTATCTGCCCGCTCCACGGCCCCGTGCTGACTGAGAACCTGGGCTACTACCTCGACACCTATAACACCTGGTCGAGCTATCAGCCCGAGGACGAGAGTATCACGATTGCCTATGCGAGCGTGTACGGGCATCTGAAGGCTGCCGTCGAGGAGCTCGCATCTGCGCTTGAGGCTCGCGGCCAGAAGGTCTCCGTCTTTGACCTGGCTCGTGACGACATGGCCGAGGCCGTTGAGGATGCGTTCCGCTACGACCGTCTGGTGCTCGCCTCCATCACCTATCAGGGCGAGATCTTCCCGTGCATGAGCACCTTCATCCATACGCTCGCCGAGCACGCCTACCAGAACCGTACGGTGGCGCTCGTCGAGGCCGGCTCTTGGGCACCCGCGGCTGCCAAGGTTATGACCAAGGAGCTCGAGGGCATGAAGGACATCACCCTGACGCAGAACAAGGTGACTGTGCTGGGCTCGCTCAACGAAGCCTCGCGCGCCCAGATCGAGGCCCTCGCCGACGAGCTGTCCAAGTAGCGACACGCTCACTTTTGACGCTCAGCCATCACAACCACCACAAAGGGGACAGGCACCTTTGTGGTGGTTTTTGTTTAAGCGCCGGCGATGATGAGGGCTGGACGTGCGCTGTCGGTGGCCTCGGCGATTGAGGTGGCGACGGCATGATCGGGGTCACGGTCCATCACGATGGTGTCGACATCAGTCAGTTCGGCAAAGCGGTACATGCCGCGTCCGTTAACCTTGCTAGCGTCCATGAGGGCGACGCTTTGATGGGCTCCGGCGATCATAGCTGTTTTGGTCTCGGCCATCTGGGGAAAGTCGGTCGTAAAGCCGCAGCCGGGAACAAAAGCGCCAGGGCACATGACGGCAAGATCGGCGTGGACCATTTGGAGAGCCTGCATGGTAAGTGGGCCGTACAGATAGCGATGACCTTTGCGCAGTGCCCCGCCCAGCATGACGACATCGACCGAGGGCATGCTCTCGTCAATATAATCGGCGATGGTAATGTCGGCCGTGATAACGGTGATGCCGTCGCGCTGATCAAGGAGCCGGACGAACTCGAGCGCCGTGGTGCCCGAGTCGACGAGCAGCGTGTCGCCGTCATTGACGAGCTCGATGGCGCTTTGCGCGATGGCCTGCTTGGCGGCGACGTTGACATTGATGCGGCGATCCTGCGTGGAGACGGTCAGGCGCTTGTGAAGCGAAACGGCACCACCATGTGTGCGGCGCAGCTTGCCTGCTTCGGCGAGCGCGTCCAGGTCGGCGCGGGCGGTGACGGAGGACACGCCAAAGGTCTGGGCGATTTCTGCTACCTGCACCGAGGCGTTGTGCTCGAGCATTTCCATGATGGCGGCGCGGCGTTCGTCGGCAAAAGCACGGTTGGTAGCTTTGGTCATGTCTGCTCCATTCTCGGCTAAATTTGCAGGAATTGTGTTGACTCTATTTTCGTTCATTTTCTTTTTGAGTAAGAAAACACCTTTCGATTACTTATCTTTTCTATAAAAGAAAGACGCTCAACGCCCAAAATTCAATATCGAACACGCCTACTCGGCTCCAATTCCTTCCGTTTACTTTTCAAAAACGACGGTATTGACCTGCATGGGCTCAATATCTCGCACGTGCAAAGACGCTGAATTTCATACAATGAGCGCAGCAAAACGCAAGGTAGAACGCCTTGTGAACAACTACGCCCGATGTCCAGATGCGGGCGAGGGAGAGGAGCAAACGCTCATGGCACTTGTTACCACCGAAAAGATGCTCAAGGACGCTCAGGCCGGCCACTACGCCGTCGGCGCGTTCAACGTCGAGAACCTCGAGTTTGTTATGGCCGTTCTGGCCGCTGCCGAGGAGACCAAGTCCCCCGTCATCATGCAGACCACCCCGGGCACCATCAAGACCGCTGGTCTGGACTACTTCTACGGCATGGTCAAGGCTGCCGCCGAGCGCGCTTCCGTGCCCGTCGCTCTGCACCTCGATCACGGCGATGGCTATGACCGCTGCATGCAGGCTTTCCGCACGGGCTACACCTCTGTCATGATCGACGGTTCGCACGAGTCCTTCGAGGACAACATTGCCCTGACCAAGTCCGTCGCCGATGCTGGCCGCGCCATGGGCGTGCCCGTCGAGGCTGAGCTCGGTAAGGTTGGCGGCAAGGAGGACGACGGTCCCGCGGTTGAGGGCGAGAGCCCCTACACCGATCCTGCCGAGGCCAAGGAGTTCGTTGAGCGCACCGGCTGCACCTCGCTGGCCATTGGCGTTGGCACCAGCCACGGCGTGTACACGAGCGATCCGCACATCGAGCAGTCCGTGGTCAAGGCCATCCGCGACGCCGTCGACGTGCCGCTGGTTCTGCACGGCACCTCTGGTGTGCCCGATGAGCAGGTTGCCGAGGCTGTGAAGAACGGCATCTGCAAGGTTAACTACGCCACCGAGCTGCGTCAGGCCTACACCAAGGGCTTCATGGCCTACATGGCCGAGAACCCCGCCTGCTTCGATCCCAAGAAGCCGGCCAAGGAGGGCATGCGTGAGATCACCGAGCTGGTTAAGATCCGCATGACCAACCTCAACTCCGTGGGCAAAGCAGAGTAACAGCAAGGGTACTCCGACTCGCTACATATCCCGGGGAGGGACGAGGGCTTAGTTCCCCAATCGTCCTCGGGCATGCAAAAAGCCTCGCTGCGCACTTCGTGCGGCGAGGCTTTTTGCCCCCTGCGGAAAGATTGGGGAACTAAGCCCTCGTCCCTCCCAAGTTGACCTTCTCGAGGTCGTCGCCCTTGTGGCGTTAGGTCTGAAAATAATAAGAAGCCTTCGCGCTGTGGAATGATTTTGGAAACTAAGTACGGGGACCCGCCCAAACCGTCCTGCTCAATCGCCCTTGTGGCGTTGGGGCTGAAAGGGTGGGACGCGTGGGTTATTTGGTTGTTAGGGTTAGCAGGTCGTTGGGGGTTTTGAGGTTGTAGGTGGCGTTTGGGATATCTTGGTGTGATCCCCATGCTGCTCGGGCAAAACTGACCCCTGCCGAAGTTGCGCATTGTTCGTCGTAGACGGTGTCGCCAACGTAGACGACGTTGCCAGGATTCGCGCCCGTACGCCGGAGATATTCGAGCATGGGAGCGGGTGCGGGTTTATGTTCGGTTGTGTCTTCGACAAGGATGATGTGCTCAAAATACTTATCGAAGCCAAGGGGTGCAATTTCTTCTGCGTATTCGTCGCGCGCACGTGAGGAGACGATGCCAAGTTTGCAGCCGTTGTCGGCGAGTGTTGCGATGACTTCAAGCAAACCTGGAAACACGCTGATGGTGCTTTTAAAGCTGGCGGCAACTTGGCACCAGCGATCCAACGTTGCCTGCGAGTAGATCCCAAGTTTCTCAAGGGCATCCTTGCCGGGTATGCCGAGGGCAAAATCAAGCTCGTGTCGGGGGAGCGTTTTGCTGGTCTCTTCTTGGACAATCTGGACAAGCGATGACAGAACGCTTTCTTCTGTATCTGCCAATGTCCCATCAACGTCAAATACGATATGGTCAAAGTGCTTCATATGATTGCTCCTCTCTGTTGTTTGCCTGCAAGTTTGATGCAGTGACAGAAGAAGGGCTAGCGGGATTTCTGCCTGGTGCTATCGAGATTCTGCCTCGCTGCTCGATAGCTCGAAGGAGTGCATCCCATTTGTTCTTTAAATGCCTGGCCAAGATGGCTTGCTGTCGCAAAGCCGCATTGGCGCGCGACTGTCTGGACCGTTCGCGTGGTGTGTGCCAAAAGTTCGCAAGCACGGTTTACGCGGTATGCACGCAGATATGCCGCCGGGGTCGTTCCTGCGCAAGCTTCGATAATGCGGTAACACTCTCTTTCGCTTACGCCGGCTGCAGATGCCATCTGGGGCACATCTATAGCGGCTGCATAGTTTGCGCGGATATAGTCCAGGATTGCCTTGAACTGTACGTCGCGGTTGGTCATCCAAGAGGCGTTGTCGGAGGAAAAGAGCGGTTCGGCCTTGGCGTTAATCTGAATCCAGAGCTCTGACAAACTATTTCGAAGCGCCATCTCGTTCTGCGGCCGTTGAAGGTCGTGGCTAAAGGAGCTCTTCAGCAAATCGATAAAGGGCATATCGTCGGGGTTGGTGGGCGACCATTTGAGCACATCGACGCCTCGACATTGCAGCAAAGGATTGATATAGCGCTTTTGGAGACGTCCCGTGGGATCGCCGAGCATCGACGGCTGAAAGATATGCAACATTTGAATGGCTGGTGCCGAATTGGGTGATTGCAGCGTGCTGTGCAAAACGCCGCCGTTGATAAAGCCGGCGGACCCTTCCTCAAAGCGTACGTGCTCATGAGCCGCGCGCGTTCGATAGTCAATCGCTCCCTGCTCCATGTAGAAAAGCTCAACTTCGGAATGCCAGTGCCAGGGGACGGAATTGCCCGGATAGCGAGCGAATTCTGCGCGTTCGGCAATATAGGGCCAGTCTTCGGCGGTCTCGGGAAACGCTTCCTCGCGTCCTCCGCGGTGCAATTCTATGTGATCCATGTTTCGCATGGCATCAGTATAAAGCGCGATGGGCTTAGATTGCTCTTGCCTGTTCGGGGAACGCCTTGTCTAGGGATGCTTGGAGCTTTTCGAAGGATGCTCGCAAGTTGAGGCTCTGATTGGTTGAGCGTTTGGCTTTTGTGGTGGGGGAGTCGAGGAGACCGTCTCTCTGTGTCGGGGGGAAGGAGAAAAGGTCCGCATGTTTTAGGGATGGCTGTGCTGCGTCATTGGAAGAATGCATGCGTGCGGCCTCCTCGATGTCCACCAAAAGGTTGCGCACGGGGTGTGCTGCTAGGTCCCGTGCGTTGGCAGTATTATGCCGCGGACGCCGCAAAGAAGCGCTAAAGAAAGGCTTAATGAGGTTTGCGATTACGGTGAAACCGCAGGTGAAAGCTATCGAGTAACACCTTTGAAAGGTTTTGAGCTTAAGGGCTTTCTAAGGTTTGTGGCATGGATGTGGCGCGGGCGTGTGGGGCGTGTGAATGGCTCGTTTTAGCGCTGCGGGGTCGCGGCGCGAACCTGCTCGATGACCTTTTCCATCGTGGCGTCGATGCGGTCCTTTTTGAGTTCGCATTCCCAGATGGTTATGGGCGTCCAGCCCATTTCGGTGAGTGCTGCCACGGCAGCTCGGTCGCGCTCGACGTTGCGCCGGAACTTTGCTTCCCAAAACTCAACGTTGCGCTTGGGCTGGCTCGGATTGCACTTGGGGCAGCGGTGCCAAAAGCAGCCGTTGACGAAGATGGCGATCTTGCGTCCGCGACCCCCGATCTTGGGCCCGGGGAAGGCGAGGTCGGGCCTGCCGGGAACTTTCCATTCCAGGCGATAACCCGTGAGTCCCGCGGCGCGCAGGCGCTGGCGAACGAGCAGCTCGGGCTTGGTATTGGCGCGCTTGTTGCCTTTCATGGACTTTTTGATGGCGGCGCGACGGCGGACTAGCTCGCGCTCGTCGGCGGAGAGGTCCGAGGTGTCGATGCCGTCGAGCAGACCGGGTTTGGAGCGCTTTTTGGAGCGGCGTTTGGTTTTGCGCTTGGGCCTGGTGGTGGGCTCATCGGCGGCGCTTGTCTCGAGCCGGTCTTCCTTCAGCTCAATTAGGGCATCGATAAGCCCCTTGTCGGCGGGCATCCATTCCACCGTGGCAAGCGAGGTGCGTGGAATCCAGCGGATATCGAGCTGGCGGTCGTGTTTCTGGGGCTCGCCGGACTCATCGGCCAGCGAGCAGTAATAGCACTCCATGGAGAGATGAAAATCGGGGTAGTCATACTCAACGGTATAGAAATCGCGCAGGTTGGTGACTTTTACCTGCAGCTCTTCCATAAGCTCGCGACGCACGGCATCCTCGGGCGTCTCACCGCGCATGAGCTTGCCGCCCGGGAACTCCCAAAGCCCCTGCATGTCGCCGTAGCCGCGCTGCGCGGCGAGCAGCTCGTCGGATCCTTCCTTGCGAATGATCCCAGCAGCAATATGAACGGTCTTCAACAGGAGTCCTCTCTCAACATCAACACGTGACAGGGTAGCTACCCCTACCTTACACAACGGTAAGGCAAGCGTAAGCCATATCGATGGTAGCCGACTCGTCTCCTTGCGACTATAGATGCCGTAGACTAATCGCAAGAAAGGACTCGGTATGCAAACCATGCAAGCAGCGACCCCGGTACTGGAGGTCGCGCATCTCGAAAAGGTATACGGTGCGCTGGGCAACGTGACCCGCGCGCTCAACGACGTCAACTTTACCGTCAATCGCGGCGAGTTCGTGGGCATCATGGGTGCCTCGGGCTCGGGCAAGTCGACACTGCTCAACTGCGTGTCGACCATCGACAGCGCCACGAGCGGCATCATTCGCATCAACGGCCAGGATGTGACGCGCATGAAGCAGGCCAAGCTTTCGCAGTTCCGCCGCGAGGAGCTTGGCTTTATCTTCCAGGACTCCAACCTGCTCGACACGCTCACAGCACGCGAGAACATCGCCCTGCCGCTCACTATCGCCCGTATGAACTCAGCCGAAATCTCGGCCCGTGTGCAGGACGTGGCCGCACGCCTGTC
>URVK01000066.1 GCA_900551305.1 uncultured Collinsella sp. | reverse complement strand
GTACGTGCAATGGGCCAAGGACAACGGCATCGGCGTCGGCCCCGGCCGTGGCTCGGCCGCCGGCGCTATCGTCGCCTACGCCATGAACATCACCGCGTTCGACCCGCTCGAGAACGGCCTGATGTTCGAGAGGTTCCTGTCCCCGCAGCGTACCGAGATGCCCGATATCGATATGGACTTCGACGATGAGCGGCGCCTCGAGGTCGTGGAGCACGTTCGCCAGCTCTACGGCCCCGAGAAGGTTACCCACGTCATCACCTACTCGACCATTAAGGCCAAGCAGGCCATCAACGACGCCGCGCGCGTCCTGGACTACCCGGTCTACATGGGCCAGCGCCTGTCCAAGATGGTCTCGAGCGACCCCAAGGTCAAGCTCAAGCAGGTGCTCGAAAAGCAACCCGGCAAAGAGGATCTGTTTAACCCCGACTTTGCCGAGGCCTATAAAAAGGACGACGACGCCCGCCGCATCATCGACACGGCGCTCTCGATCGAGGGCCTTACCCGTGGCGAGGGCGTGCACGCGTGCGCCGTTCTGATTTGCCGCGACCCCGTCAACGAGCACGTGCCCACCAAGCTCGATACCAAGGGCGGCGTCGAGATTACCCAGTACGAGGGCCATACCGTTGCCGACATGGGCCTGCTCAAGATGGACTTCCTGGGTCTGCGTACGCTGACGGTTATCTCCAAGGCCAAGGCCAACATCAAAAAGAACTTCGGCATCGACATCAAAGAGGAAGAGATTCCCTTTGACGACCCCGAGATCTTTAAGCTCATGGGCTCCGGCCACACCGCCGGCGTCTTCCAGGTCGAGTCCGCCGGCATGACGGCCACGATCAAGAACATGAAGCCCACCGAGTACAAGCACGTCGTGGCATTGATCGCTCTGTACCGCCCGGGACCGCTGGGCGCCGGCATGGTTTCGTCCTATATCAACCGTATGAACGGCAAGGAACCGGCTGTCTCCTACGACGACCGTCTGGACGACATCCTGGGCGAAACCTACGGCACCATGGTCTATCAGGAGCAGGTTATGCTCATCTCCGTCGAGATGTGCGGCTTCTCCAAGGGCGAATCGGACTCGCGTATCCGTAAGCCCGTGGCTAAGAAAAAGATCAAGCTGCTCACGTCGACGGTGCTCCACTGGGAGGATGGCTCGGACGAGACCACCTACGACCACTGGATGAACGGCGCTATCAAGAACAACTACACGCGCGAGGTCGCCCAGAAGATTTGGGACGATGTTCTTGAGTTCGCGTCCTACGCCTTTAACAAGTCGCACTCCGCCGGCTACGCCATCCTGGTTATGCAGACGGCGTGGCTCAAGGCGCACTATCCGCACGAGTACATGGCGGCCGTTCTGACGTCCTATACGGGCAAGACCGACAAGATCGTTCACTACGTCTCGGCGTGCCGTCACGACGGCATCCCCGTGCTGTCGCCAGATGTCAACGAGTCCGGTACTGAGTTCACGGCTACCAAGGAGGGCGTGCGCTTTGGTCTGGCCGGCATCCGCGGCGTGGGCACCGGCGTGGCGCAGGCGATTATCGCCGAGCGCGAGGCGGGCGGTCCGTTTAAGACGCTGCACGACTTTGTCGAGCGCGTGGACTCGAGCCAGGCCAACCGCCGTGTGATCGAATCGCTCATCAAGGCAGGCGCCTTCGACTCCACGGGGTATCCGCGTCGCCAGATGATGCACTTTGTGGATAAGAACAACCCTGAGAACATCATCGATGCCGCGGTGAAGCGCCAGAAGGATCGTGCGAGCGGCCAGACGTCGTTCTTCGACATGTTTGGTGATGTTGAGGGCTCGGGCTTTGAGGTGAGCGTGCCCGATCCGGATGGCCAGGAGTGGGACCGCCACCTTAAGTTGAGCCAGGAGAAGGAGGTTCTGGGCATCTATGTCTCGGACCACCCGCTGCGCCCGTTTGAGTATGCGCTGGCCAAGGCACGCGACTTCTCGTTCTCGCAGATCGACACTGGCTACGAAGTTCAGAATCCTACGGGCGGTACCATCAACCAGGAGATTCCCGAGGGCAAGGCGCTGTGGTGGGCCGGCATGGTCTCGAGCGTGTCCAAGCGCGTGACCAAAAACGGCGACCCCATGGGCATCGTGCAGCTCGAAGACATGGAAGGCGAGGCCACGGTCGTGGTGTTCCCCAAGACCTACAAGGAGGCCGAGGGGTATCTGTATGGCGAGGTCGATCCCGAGACCGGCGCGCAGCTGTCCGACGCGTTTGTGCGCATTAAGGGCAAGCTCGAGCGCTCGGACCGCGGCGACCAGATCATTGCGCAGGAGATTGTGCCGCTGGAGCTTAGCGAGGAGAAAAACAAGCCCAAGGTCTTTGAGGTCATGGTGCCCAACAGCCGATTTAGCCAGGGCAATATGGCGCGCCTGGCCACGGTGCTCACCACCAACCCGGGCGGCGACCGCGTGGAGATCTTTATTGAGCAAGTCGACGGGCGCGTGCTGCGTGCCGAGGTGCCGGCCAAGGTCAATGCACGCTCGATTCCGCTGCTGGCAGAGGCAAAGGCCATCGTCGGCAACCAAGGCCGCGTGACGGTTATCTAAGCTACCCCGGGTGAGATTGGAGGAAGTGATGGCGCAGGGGACGTTTGTGCAGGCGCTCCGGAAAGAGGCGGCGCTGAGTGGCACCTTTATGAAGGGGCGTTCGCTCATGCTCAACGGCGCCGTGCTGTCGATCGAGGACAGCGGCTCGCGCTTCTCCAAAAACGTGACGGTTGAGGGCTCGGTGCGCGGTTCGCGTGGCGACCTGTACAAGACGCGCGTGGCGCTCGACATGGACGAGCACGAGGTGATCGACTACGACTGCGATTGCCCCGCTGCCTATCGCTACCCCGGCATGTGCAAGCACGCTATTGCCACGGCTCTGGCGTATTTGGATGCCAGCGGCGCCGAGCCCGTCGAAGGTTTGCGCACGCCGGTCCGCACGTTTGCGGCGCAGCCGAAACAGCCCGCGCGCAACGCGCCCAAAGCGCCGGCCGTCAATCCCAACTTTCCCTTTCCGGCGCCCGTCCCCACGAGTCCCAGCCTCATGGCGGCGCTCTCCGATCTTTCGGACGCGCGCATGGATGAGCTGGCGAGCATGCGCCGCAAGCTCGCCGGCAGTGTGGATCCCGATGCCCCCAAGGCGGTGTTGGAGCCCTCGCTGGTGCCGTATTACAATCCACTGTTTGCCGAGCGCTTTAGCTGGGCGCTCGAGCTTCGCATTCGCTGTGGATCGGTCTCCTACGTGGTCAAGGACATCGACGGCATGGCCGATGCCTACGTGCGCGGCGGCACCTTCTCGTACGGCAAGAAGCTCACGTTTGTCCATGCGCCCGAAGCCTTCGAAGACGTGTCGACAAAGCTGCTCAACCTTGTCGTGACGACAGTTGCCTATCTCGATGACATCACAAGCTCGCGTTCGGCGTCGTACGACTTTGCCCGCAGCGGTTTTGTCGCCGAGCGTCAGTTGCCGCTGTCCGAGCATAGCATCGTATATGTGCTGGACCTGTTGCGCGGCCAGACCATCTCTTTTGAGCCCGCCTGGTCGCGGGGGACGACGACGCATCGCACCTATGACGTGGCGGTTGAGATGCCTCCGGAAGGGGAGGACGAGGCGCTGTCTGAGCGCCCACCGCTCCTTGCCGCCAAAATCGCGCCGGCGGCTGGTGGCAGCTACGATCTACGCCTGCCGCCCGATGCATACTGCTTTGCTTCGGGCGACGTTGCCTATCTGGTCGACCCCCGCCGTGCGCGCCGCGCCGATGTAGCGTTTGCCCAGCATGCGGCGCCGTTCCTATCGCGCTTACTGCCCTGTCGCACGCCGATCCATATCGCTGTCGACCAGGTGGGGGAGTTCTGTCGTATGGCGCTGCCCATTTTGCGCGACTATACCGACCTTACCGCGCCCGCCGCGCTCGATACCGTGGCGCCCGAGCCGAGCTTTGCTATGGCGATCGGCGTCGACGATGGGCTTGTGACCTGCAAAATTACGGTTGCCTACGGCGACTGGTCGGCAGATCTCTTTAGCCTGGGCGCTCCGGGCAGCCCCTTCGAAGAGCAACGCCCCGGCGTGCCGCCCCGCGACGAGGTGGCAGAGTTTCGTGTTATGGACACGGCGGCCCTGTACTTCGATTTCTACGAGGGCGGTCTGGCGTTTGAGGAGCGCGATGACGAGAGCTTGTTCTGCCTGCTGACCGAGGGCCTGTCCGCCCTGTCCGAGCTGGGTGAGGTCATGCTCAGCGACCGTCTGCGCCAGATTTCGGTGCGACCCGCGCCCAAGCTCTCGGTTCGTGCGACCGTCAAGAGCAATCTGCTCGACGTCGAACTGGGCGCGAGCGGCCTTTCGGCGTCAGACCTTGCCATCTACCTCGACTCCTACAAGCGTCACCAGACGTTTGCGCGCCTTACGTCCGGCGACATCATTCGTTTGGACGAGGGTGCCCGAGCCGCGTTTGGCCTTGCCGAGGATCTGGGGGTCGATGCTGTTGACCTGCTCGACGGCGTGTCGCTTCCCGCGTCGAGCACCCTGTTCGTCGATAGCATGCTCGCGCGCACGCCCGCGCTCGAGGCCGATCGCGACGCTGCGTTCCGCCGCACCGTCGAGCGCTTGGATACGCTCGGCAAGATGGACTTTACGGTACCGGCATCGCTCAAGGCAACGATGCGCGGCTACCAGGTCGACGGATACCAGTGGCTCGGCTCGCTCGAACACCTGGGCCTTGGCGGCATCTTGGCCGACGACATGGGCCTGGGCAAAACGCTGCAGATGATCGCGCATATCCTGGCGCGCGTGGAAGCGGGGGACATTAAGCCCACGCTTGTGGTGTGCCCTGCGTCGCTCGTGTACAACTGGACTGCCGAGCTGGAGCGCTTCGCCCCGTCGCTCGATGTGTGCGCCATCGTGGGCGCCAAGGCCCAGCGTCGCGTGCAAATCGCCGGCGTGGCCGAGCATAACGTGGTCGTGACGTCGTATGACCTTATGCGGCGCGATATCGACGAGTACGTCGAGCAGGACTTTGCCCGCGTGGTACTCGATGAGGCCCAGTACATTAAAAACCCGCTCACCCAGGTGGCGCGTGCCACCAAGCGCCTGCCGGCCGGCGTGCGCTTTGCCCTGACGGGCACGCCCATCGAAAACCGCCTATCCGAGCTCTGGAGCATCTTCGACTTTTTGATGCCGGGCCTACTTGGCACGCGCGAGTCGTTTGCCAAGCGCTTCGAAAGCCCGGTCGAGCATGCCGAGGGCGACAGTGCCGCCCGCCTGCAAGCGCTCGTGTCGCCGTTTGTGCTGCGCCGTGTCAAGGAAGACGTGGTGGCCGACCTGCCCGAGAAGATCGAGGATACGGTCATGGCGCAGCTTACCGGCGAGCAGCGCAAGCTCTACCTGGCCAACCAGGACCGCATCGCCCAACAGGTGCAGCACCGCGAGTCATCCGAGTTTAAGAAAGACAAGCTCAAGGTGCTCGCCGAGCTCACCAAGCTGCGCCAGATCTGCTGCGACCCGCGTCTGCACTACGAGGATTACAAGGCGGGGAGCGCCAAACTCGATACGTGCATGGAGCTCGTGCACGGCGCACTCGACGGCGGGCATCGCATCCTGTTGTTCAGCCAGTTTACGGGTATGCTCGATATCATCGGTAAGCGCTTGGCCAAGGAGGACATCGACTTCTTTAAGCTCACGGGCGCTTCGTCTAAGGAGAGCCGCGCCAAGATGGTCGCGCAGTTCCAGGAGGGCGAGGTTCCGGTCTTTTTGATTTCGCTCAAGGCGGGCGGCGTGGGCCTTAACCGGCCGGCTGCCGACGTGGTCATCCACTACGACCCGTGGTGGAACGTGGCGGCGCAGGACCAAGCAACTGACCGTGCACACCGTATTGGCCAGCAACATACCGTGACCGTGTACAAGCTCATCGCCAAGGACACGATCGAGGAACGCATTATGCGGATGCAGGAGTCTAAGCGCGACCTGGTCAACAGCGTACTCGGCGGCGACGGCATCTCGTCGGCACTGTTCACGCGCGAGGATGTTCTGGCGCTGCTCGGCGGCGACGGGCGTTAACCCGCTCGGGTGAGGCCGCCAGGGCGGATAGCCCGCGCTGTCCCATCGTCCCCGCTCGTTATGTGTTCATTTGCAATGCCGTGGATGGTTTGTCTGCCTTTGGGCATAAGAACCATCAAGAACATTGGCACATCAGCAAAGGAGAACATCATGGCGAAATTCTTTAAGGACCCCGACGGCAAGCTCATCGCTGCCCTTGGCGACGACGTTGCGACCCCTGCCGGTTGCACGGAGCTGACCGCAAACACTGAGGACGCGGCGCATGAGAAGCACGTGCCTGTTGTCGAGACCGAGCGCGACGGTCACGTGATTCGCGCCCGAGTTGGCTCGGTCGAGCACCCCAGCCTGCCCGAGCACTACATTGAGTGGATCGCCCTTGAGGCCGAGGGCCGCTTAGAGGTCCATTACCTTGAGCCCGGCATGAAACCCGCGACGTTTTTCGCGGGCGGCTCCAAGACCGGTACCGTCTATGCCTACTGCAACCTGCACGGGCTGTGGTCCGCGACATTCTAGGAGCGCGCCCCCGCTCGGGGTATCATAGCTAGCATATGCACATGCAAGCGCCGGCTGCATTATGCGGCCGGCGCTTTTACTACGATTTCGATGGTTTACGACGGAAAGGGCTGGGCCATGAAGCTCGCGCTTGCACAGATCGATATGCGCCTGGGTGATATTGAGGGCATTTGCGGCCGCATTGAGGACCAGGCTCGTCTGGCCCACGAGCGCGGGGCGCGCGTGCTGTGCGTTCCGGCTCCGCTCTTTATGGGCGCCATGCCCGGTGGCCTGGTGGGCGCTGCCGACTTTGAGCACGACATGCTTGCCGGCTTGACTGGTGTCGCCGAGCGTATCCAGGAGCTTGACATGATCTGCATCGTGCCCGCGGCGGTTTCGTTTGAGGGCCAACCGCTGCTCGACTACATGATGCTCAAGGACGGTCATGTGGTGCCGGCGCGTTCGAGCATTGCCTTGCAGCGTGGCGAGAACAACGACACGCGTTGGGCGCCGCCGGTGTTCGACGTGGACGGCGTGCGCATCGCCGTAATTTTTGACTTGGACCGCGAACTCGAGATGTTGCCGACCGGTGTTGACCTCATTGCGTATTTCCAATTCAACGCGTTTGACATGACCGACCGCGAGACTGTTGCCATTGCCGCCGTTCGCAGCGGCGCCTACCGCAAGGTCGCCTCCAAGCGCAGCGTGTGGTTTGCCTGCATGGCGCCGGTCGGTGCCTATGACGAGTCGGTGTATACCGGCGGTTCGTTTGTGCTCGACGACTGCGGTCGCGTGGTGGCCCAGGCGCCGTGCTTTGAGGAGAGCCTGCTGGTTCAGGAGATTCAGCGCGGCGTGATGCTCGATGCCCTGGAGGATCACGAACTGCCCGAGTTCCGTTCCGAGGAGTGGCTGTGGCAGGCGCTGGTGCTCGCCGTGCGCGACAACGCCCGAGCCCACGGTGCGTCGCGTGCTGTGGTGGCACTCGAGGGTGACTTGCCGTCGTCCCTGCTGGCGGCGCTGGCCGTCGACGCTCTGGGCCCGCGCAATGTGATTGGCCTGGTGCTGGGGCGCAACCGTATCTTTACGCCGGCGCAGGAAGAAGCCGAGGCTGCCCGCTGTGCCGCCGTCCGCGCCCTCGCCGAGCTCAAGCGTC
>URVK01000065.1 GCA_900551305.1 uncultured Collinsella sp. | reverse complement strand
GCCAGTACAGGTCGTCGGCGACCGTGGCGTCGGCGGCCTTCTGCCAGGCGGCGGTGCCGTCCTCCAGCACGTGCTTGGCGACCTTGGGGGTCGCGGCCTTGGGCTTGACGGTGACGGCGCTGCCGCCAACCAGGGCCATGATCGGCGCGGTGCCGACCTCGCCCTGGGCGATGACGTCGTCGTCGGCGACGATGAGCCAGTAGCCGCAGGGCAGCTCGGCCGCCGTGCCCGCGTTAAGGGTCACGGGCACGGCGCCAGAGCTCTGGAGGGAACGAGCGAGCTGTGCGCTCAGCGCGCTCGTAAGGTGAGAATCGGTGTTGAGCCACTCGGCAGCTTCCTGCGCGGTGGTCTGGGATTTGGGCATGCCGGCGCTGTGCAGCACAGGCAGCGCGGCGTCGCGCACGGCGTCGCTTGCCCAGGTGAGGTCGGTGGCGATCTTGGCGTCGCTGTCGCCGTCGACGACGTTGGCGCTAAAGATCTGGTAGGCGTCGTAGCTGCTCGCCACGGTGCCGCTCACCGTGATGGAACCGGTCGAGGTCGGCGCGGCCTGCGCGGAAGCGGGGAACACAACCGCGCAGGTGCCGATCAGGAGGGCAAGCAGCGCAAACAAGATCGGGAAGGAGCAAACTTTCTTATTCACGACGCTTACCTCCCTTCGCATTCGCCTTACGACGAATGTGCATCCAGGCCGCAGCAGCGCAAAGCACCGCCGCGCCGGCAAGGTACGTCAGAGTGACGCCCGACATACCAGAAAGGGGTAAAGAGGTGGAGTAGGTGTTGGTGAAGGTGGGGTCATCGGTCTTGCTTTCCGCGCCGTTGGCGTCGACCTCGTAGTAGGCCGGCGTGCAGGTCAGATGTCCGTTGCCGTCATCCTTTGCCGTCACCACAACCTTGAAAGTCTTGGTGTCGTTGGTGTAGCCCTCGTGCTTGGTGCCATCGTCCTTGCGGGCGGGGCATTCACAGATGTAGTAGGTGAACTGCGCCTGCTGATTGCTATCGAGCTCATCAACTCCTAGTGGGCCGATTTGTACCGGATCGAACTTTACTTTCTGAGGGTTTTCCGACCCAGAAGTATATGTATATATGGGCTGAAAAGTTTTCTTCGTGTTGTCGGAATTCTCAGCATACAGCTCGAACTTGAAATTCTTCATCTCGCCGCCATCGACCTTCTTGGTCACCTGAGGTGTCCAAGAGCCGACAGTCTGGTAGGGCACGTTCGTAAACGCAGGGTTGGAGTCGTTGCCGATTGTTACGGTCGAGACAGCTCTGTCGGCCGAATCTACACTCCACTTATAGAAGTCAGCAGGTTTATCACACCATTTGAAGACCGTTTCGCCTTCCTTTTTAACGTATACTTTTGAAGTGCTCGTATTGACCGCATGGCGACGAATCTTAATTCCCAAGAGATCCGTCTCTTCAACTGGTTGATCACTAACATCTACATGTATTTTGTAAATAGACTTATCAAACTTTGTTCCTTTTTCCTCGATAGGAACTTCAACAAGGTAGAGGTCGCAATCGCCCGATTGGTAATTCGCAGCCGTATCAATGACAATCTCTCCTATCTTTTCCTCGGTATTAACGGTAAACTCAGACGTCGCCTCGCATCCGCTTGCCTGGAGCTTGCCGTTCGTATCCCAATACGGCTCCTCACCTGTACCGGCGGCTTTGCCCAACAGCTTGAACCGGTAGCCGTGGCCCGCGAGGCTTTGAGCTTTGCCGTCCTTCATGAAAACCTTGTTAGCCTTAACTTTGATTGCAGGATACACGTTCAAAGCCTCGACCTTGCCAACGACAAGATCGCCGTTGGTCATGATGCCACCACCGTGGGTGTAGGAGTAGTTGCCACTGATGATGGTCGTAGCATCTCTCTGCGCATAACTTTTAGCCGCATCGGAAGGATTAGCCGCAAGGCCAAACATCCACTTGGCCTCGGCACCGCCATTGGCATCGATGGTTATCGTCTCACCATCGCAAGTGCCCTGCCAGCCAGCCGATTCGCCGCCCAGCATCTTGCCAAGAACGACAGCGATTGTCTTATCCGCGCCATTCTTATTACGGACCAAGAAGAAATCCTTATGGCCGGATGTTTGGAAGGTAGAAGTAACGTAATTATCTTCATCGTGGTCTTCTTTTTTGCCGTCGCCGCCAGCGGAATAATGATACGTTGGTACCTTATTGCCATTTTGATCAACGGTTGTCAGCTTATTGCCATCTTGATCAACGTTATCATCATTGCCATAGATAGCAGCGCCATTCGAGTGCGAAACGATTGTCTGGCCCGTAGGACAAGCACCGATGCCACCGCCCCAGCCGCCGGCGCGATTATTAGTGATCAGCGTCTTGAAAATATTGAGCCTGCCGCCCTTCTGGATAAAGACGCCCCCGCCGCCCCAGTCGCCACCACGATCTTTGGTGCTACCCGTATTCGTCTTATTGTTCGTAATGTAAACCCTGCCAGTATCACTGGCGTTAATTGTTGCCATCGTGCCGGCGCTGTCGCCGCCCGCGACACGCAGACCGCCGCCTTCGGCGTTATCGGCAACATTGCCGGCAATCGTACCGCCAGTCATTTTAAAAGTGATTTTCTCGATCTCGCCGTCGTTATCTTTATCATAAAAACCAGCGTAGACGCCACCGCCAGCCTCATAGGAATAGTTGGCCGTAACGAAGCCGCCCGTTAAGTGATACTGGCCATCGTGCGTACATGCAATGCCCCCCCCACCGAGCAGGCCATTGTTGCCAAGGTTGTCAATATCTGTGATGCGAGCATCGACTCGATTGTTGGTTATACAGGCAGAACCGCTAATGGTAACTTTTGCACCCTTGGTATAAACACCACCACCGTAGCCGCCATCGCGTGTGTTTTCACCATTATTGATAGCTTTATCATACGTTGCGTTGCCAGAGATAATTCCGCCCGCAAGGTTCAGAGTGGCTCCATTGTCAGCAAAGACGCCGCCGCCGGAAGCCGCCTTGTTTCCCGCAACTACACCGCCGCTCATTTCGAGACTGGGATTCTGGCCCGCTATGCACAGGCCACCGCCCCAGCCACCGCCGTTACCGTTGGTAACGTAACCGCCAGAAATATTGACAGCGCCCCGAGAGAAAATAACGTGACCGTCGTCGCCCAGATTGGCAGCCGTGGTAATCATGCCGCCCTCGAGATTGAGCGTGCAGCCCGCTTCGACCTCGACCACATACTTTACGGAACCGCTGTCCGATGCCGCATCGATAGCGCCGAAGCCCGTAACAACATGCTTGTACGTAGTCTCCGTAGTGCCGAGACAATCTGAATTGGGCACACTCTTGGTCTCATAGTAAGTAAGACTCTTAGGAGTGCCGCTATTGGAGCCGTTTCCCTTGCCCCACTCCATAGTCGCCAACTGGCCCGCCGACGTAGGGACCTGAGTCTGTTCGTCTATCGTTTTTTTACCCAAGTCCTTGTTACCCGAGTCCTCGATAGTGAGCTTGGCTCCGCTTTGGACCACAAAGAAGGAGTCTGGGGTGCGATCGTTGTAGACGCCGTGGTAGTTATAGAGCATGCATCCCGCAAGATCGATGGTGGTGTCTTTGGTGATGGCAATCTGCGTATCCGAATAGGCAGAATCCGTCAGTCGAAACTTGCCGCCATCGGTAAATTGGTTTGCAACATTACCCTTTACCTTGGTATAGTCATCGGCACTGACGTTGGCAGGGGCGATTGCGCTTTCATCGTTAGTTTCATCATCAGAAGGCTTCGCATCCGCAGGCTGCGCAGCGCTCTCGGCTCCCGTGTCATCAGACAACGGAGCCGCCCTGAGAGCATCGTCGCCAGTCTCGTCGCCCTCGGTCTCGTCACTATTCTGGTTTTCGGTATCCACGTTGTTGGTGTTTTCTACATCAGTAGACTCAGTTGAGGAACCACCCGCCGTCACAGTTTCTTCGGTAGAACCCGCCTGACCATCGTTGGCAATGGCCTGCGAGATCGGAGGCATGACGAGCGACAGTACCAGGCTCAACACGGAGGCTCCGCACAAAACGCCTGCCAGTACACGGCGCGTCGCTTTTTTACTCTGCTTAGTTTTTTCTGAATTCGCTTTCATCGATGTCTCCTCCCCAAGAGACCGCGATCTTGCTCTTTCACTATCAAACGTATCTGCGCAATCTGTAATTGCGCTCGCGTAGTAATACTATTGTAACTATTGTTTAAACATCCGAGCAACAAAACCGACATTTTTGTAGCTAGTTCTCAATTCTCTTGACATTTACTCAGATTTGCTTTCGTTTATTCGCTCTGAAATATCTGTTTCTACTGGTAATTAAGTTAGCTATCAGTTTTTTAATAGCATTTTATTTATTTGCACAACATTTTGCTCAAGAGCAAGCATCCTGTGAACGGTCGAAAATCGACCGCGAACGGTAGGTCATTAACCGGGAGGAATAGACTACCAAATTGATGGGAATATCTTTAGCCCATCGGTGGTTAGAAGCGTAATGTTCAGACAACCATATTTGAATTTACGCGCAGATTGTAGGCATCAATTCGTCCAAATCACCTGAGGCCGCCACGAAGGCGCCTGTCCCCTTTGTGGCGGCTCTCCCCCCGCGCTACAGCAGATGTTCCTCGATAAAGATCGCGATGCCGTCTTTGTCGTTGCTGGCGGTTACAAAGTCGGCGGTAGTCTATTGCCCGGGTGGTGTCACTGCCGTTTGCCATAGCCACGCCCACGCCGGCGTCGGCCACCATGCAGGTGTCGTTGTCGGCATCGCCAAACACGCAGATGTTCTGGAGCTCCATGTCGTTGAGCTCCGCCACGCGCACAAGGCCGCGCGTCTTGGACACGCGCGGATCCATGAACTCGTAGAGCCGCTGCGTGGTTTGCAGAGCCGCCGCCTTAACAGTGTCGTCGGCAAACGTCGATGCTCGCTCAATCACCCGCGGCATTACCTCGGGCGCCATGGTAAACATCACCTTGGGCTGCGGCTCGCGCAAGAACTCGGCAAAATCAACCACCTGGTAGGGCACGCCGTCGACGCGCGACAGGTGCTCGACGCACGCGTTGCTCTCGGGCACGTAAAACACGCCGTCTCGGGGGCAGACAGGTGTTGCCGGAAGGTCCGCCATGTGCTTGCAGATGCGCGCGATGGTCTCGCCCGGCAGCGGATAGCTCAGCTCGTTGATGTCGTGCGCGCGGTCAATGACCTCGGCGCCACCGCAGCCCACCATCACGTCTACCAGGCCTTCGATGCCCCAGAGCTCGTACATGGCCTCGGTCGCGTGGGCGTCGCGCCCGGTGCACAGGCCAAACAGCACGCCGCGCTCGCGCAGGGCGCGGATCGCCGCCACGGTGCGCGGGGACACCGTGTGCTGGCTCGTGAGCAGCGTGCCGTCGATATCGCAGAACACGGCTTTGATGTGGCTGAAGGTGGTGTCCATGGGGGCCTTTCTGGGTTGTGCGGCGGTGTGGGGTGTATTCGTGAACGGCGTACATCATGGTCGAGGCCATGGCGCGGGCGGTGGGGTCCCGGCCACCACAAAGGCGCCTGGCCCCTCTGTGGTGGCCGGACCCGCAGGGTGACCTGGCCCGGGGCGCAAACCATCACAACATTCGACGTTTTTCGTCAAAATCGCGATTTTCATCGAATGTTGTGATGGTTTTTACTGCCTTGCGGCACGATCAAAATGCCGGCGTCCAAACAGCAGCAACGCCGCGGGAACTGCCGTCACGACCATGCCCGCCCCTACGAGCGTCTGTTGCACGCCAAATGTCGCCGCCAGCCACGGGGCAATCGCCAGCGGCGCCACGCCGGCAAACATATTGCCAAAGCCCATGACCGAGTTGACGCGACCGAGCTGCTCGAGCGGGGCCGTTGTTTGCACGATCGTGTTGTGGAGCGGGTTGACGACGCCCCAGGCCACGCCCAGGGCAATCTGGCCGACAAGGGCTACGCCCACGTACGGCGTTCCCACGTAGAGCAGGCTTCCCAGACCCACGGACATGAGCGCCGCAAGCAGCGTTTTAAGGTTGACCAGGTGTGGCGGCAAGCGGAGCGCGAGCACGGCACCCAGCACCGCGCCCACGCCCGAGGCCGACGAGAGCCAGCCCATCCACTCAACGCCGACGCGTAGGACATCGCGGTAGAAGAACGACTCCAGCGGGTCGAAGGCACCGTAGCCAAAGTTTGAAAGGAAAATAATGCAGAACAGCAGGGCAAGGACGCTGTTGGCAAAGACTGTCTTGATGCTGGTCGCGAAGGTTGCACGGGTTGATTTACTGGAGTCGGAGCTTTGACTGGCAGTACTTGTCGTTGTGCTGCTATCCGCGGGAGTACTTTCGCGCGCGGCGACGCGACCTGCTGGCGGCCTAAAGCCCCAGCCGGCGAGAAGCGCCAACGCGGTAAAGAGCATCATAAGCACGAACACCGCGCGCGACGACGCAGCCGCCGCGACAAAGCCGCCCAGCGTGGGGCCAACGATGATACTCACGTTTGAAAACATGGCGATGGCGGAGTTGATGTCTTTGAGCTCGACAGAATCGTCGGTGAGATACGCCGGATAGGACGTAGCGATGGGCTGGGCGAATCCCATCACAAAGCCCAGGAGTACCGCACCGAGCAGGACGATGCCAGTCGCGCTGCCAAAAACGAGGATCGCCGCGCCGGTTGCCAACGTGCCGACGATACTTGCCCGGAAATGCCGGCACGGACCCCAAGCGTCAAGCGCCGCTCCGCCCGCAAAGGATCCCAGGATCACGAATACGTTCATAAAAAGAACGGCCAGCGATGTCGCGACGACCGAGGCATCGTCCGCATAGGTGAGCGTTCCGATGACGCCGATAAAGTAACTGGTCTGAAAACCGGTGTAGATGAGAAAGCGCATCGCCACCAGACGCTTGGCCTGCACGGACAGCGAAGGTTGAGACTTTGAGAAAAGAGAGGCGAGCATGGAGACTCCTTGTTTCATACGAATACGGGCGGTGGGCATTCGCCACCGTCTGTCAAATCAATCTATCCGCATGATACATTAAGGACGCATCAGGACCCTTCTCTCCGTTTTTCGCCCGTCATGAACTACTTGGTAGATTGTAAGACATGTCCCACACATCTACTAAAGCAAAAACCACCACAAAGGTGCCTGGCCCCTTTGTGGTGGAAATGACGTTTGCCCAGATAAAACCTACCAAAATAAACCTGTCCCCTTTTGGCAGGTTTTAGGCCAGATGGTCCTGAATCAGATCGCAGATGGCTCGGGCGTCGTTGATGTTGATAGCTCGGGTCGCAAAGCCGGCGTCGAAGGCCTGACGCGCCAGGGCCTCATTGCAGGCAAGGGCCAGCGTGTGACCGTCGACCAGGTCGAGCGAGCTCTTGCCGCGCAGACGGTCGACACCGGAGCGCGCGACCACGATATTGTCGAAGCCCTCGGTCTTGTAACCCTCGATGATCACCACGTCGACATCGTTGTAGCGCGACAGCAGCTCGCGCGCGGGCATCTCGTCCTCCTCGCGCGTGTCGGCGTACTCCGCCCAGCGCGTGGCGCAGATGAGGCCCACGTGTTTGGATCCGGCCTGGTGATGGCGCCAGGTGTCCTTAGCAGGCACATCGATATCAAAGCCGTGATGCCCATGATGCTTGAGCGAACCCACGCGCAGGCCGCGGCGGGTGAGCTCGGCAATGACCTTCTCGACAAGCGTGGTCTTGCCCGAGTTCTGGGAGCCGATAAACGCGATCCGGGTATTGA
>URVK01000064.1 GCA_900551305.1 uncultured Collinsella sp. | reverse complement strand
GAGTGTCATGGGATCGGGCCCACCCGCGCCGCGCGGCAAGCCGCGAGGAGCTCATCGTCCGACGCCTGCGGATTGCCCCACTGCAGGTTCTCGCGCACGGTACCCGTAAACAGCACATTCTTTTGCAGCACAATGCCCACAGCGTCGCGCAAGGCGGCGAGGTCGTAGTCGCGCACGTCGTGTCCGCCCACAAGCACGGCGCCTTCGGTAGCGTCGTACAGGCGCGCAATCAGCTGCACAAGTGAGCTCTTGCCCGAGCCCGTGCCGCCGAGGATGCCCACCGTCGAGCCGCTCTCGATGCGAAGGTCGATATGCTCGAGCACATCCTCGGCTGCATCCGCGCGGTATTTAAAGGAAACGTCGCGAAACTCGATACTGCCGTCCGCTGGCGCCGCAATCGCGAGGTCTCCCGCGGGGTTGGCGATAAAGGGCTCCTCATCGAGCACCTCGGCGATACGGCCCACACTCGTAAGAGCGCGCGTGAGCAGCAAAAACACGTTGGAAATCATCATGAGCGAATTCATGATCAGCAGCACGTAGCTCATAAAGCCCGTGAGCGAGCCCACGCCCAGCTTGCCGGCGAGAATCATGCGGCCGCCAATCCACAGGATGGAGAGCGCAGCCACGTACATCGACAGCTGAAACACCGGCAGGTTGAGCACCGCGCTGCCAAAGGTCTTTGTCGCAGTGCGCGCGAGCTCGGTATTGACGGTGTCGAACTTGGCCTCCTCGTGCTCGGTACGAACGTAGGCCTTGACGGCACGCACGGCGGTGAGGTCTTCCTGTACCACGCCGTTGAGGTGGTCCATCGAGGTCTGGAGTTGGCGGTAGAGCGGGCTCACGCGATAGGTGATGACGCCCAGTACGATTGCCAGCACGGGCAAGATGATCGCAAAGACGGTGGCGAGCGGGCGCGACAGCATCAGCGCGTAGATAAGGCCGACGATAAGCGTCACCGGGCCGCGCACCATAGGGCGAAAGCCGTTGCCCACAGCATTTTGGATAACGGTGATGTCGGTGGTCATGCGGGTGACAAGCGAGCTGGCATCGTAGTTGTCCAGGTTGCCAAAAGCGAGCGTCTGGATCTTGCGATACTCTGCCTCGCGCAGGTTGGCGCCCAAGCCCGAGGCCACGCGAGCGGATGTGCGGGCATAACCCAAGCCCAGTACCAGCGAAAGCGCAGCGCACACCAACATGTACGCGCCCTGCAGCAGCATGTAGTTGATATCACCCGCAGGCACGCCCACATCGATGATGTTGGCCATGATGACCGGGATAAACAGTTCGAGCACCGTCTCGACCGACACAAAGAACACGCCGAGGATGGCATCGCGACGGTATGCCCCTAGATAGGAAAACAGTATTTTGAGATTGCGCACGCAGGTTCAACCCCCATCAAACGTTGTTCGCAAACGCACGTATTATTGCGCGCCGAATAATGGTGTCAAGTATTCCGAAATCGTTTTCTGCAAGGTTAGCGCCGGCGGCGAGTTCTCGTGATGTGTGTCCATATTCACTCGGAATAATGGTGCGCGCGACTTTTTTCGCCCCGTCGTCATCACAAACCTTGACTCTACAATCGTTGTAGGGTTTTCACTAAACTGGTACCTAAACGAACCAAGCCAGAAAGTACCCTGCCCATGGAACACGACCTCACACGCGGCAATGTCCTTAAGACCATCGCGGTCTTTGCCCTGCCTTATATGCTCTCGTACTTTTTGCAGATGCTCTACGGCATGGCCGACCTGTACATGATGGGGCAGTTTAGCGGCGCCGCCGGCATCACCGCCGTGGGTAATGGCGCGCAGACGCTCTATATCATTACCGTGACGCTCGTGGGCCTGGCCATGGGAACGACGGTCATCGTCGGCCATGCCGTGGGCTCGCGCCGCTTCGACCGCGCCGAGACCGCCATCGGCAATACCATCACGCTGTTTATGGGCGTCTCGGTGGTACTGGCCGTCATCTTGTTTGCACTATGCCCGCAGGTTGTGGCGCTCATTGGCACGCCGCCCGAGGCGGTCGAAGGCACCGCCGCCTACCTGCGTATCTGCTTTGTCGGCATTCCGTTTATTGCCGCATACAACATTCTCTCGGCCATCTTTCGCGGCCTGGGCGATTCGCGCTCGCCCATGTACGTGATCGGCGTGGCATGCATCATTAACATCGCGCTCGATTTTCTGTTTATCGGCCACATGGGGCTCGGCCCCGTGGGCGCGGCGCTCGGCACGGTGACCGCGCAGACGGCCAGCGTTGCCCTCGCGCTCGTGTGGCTTAAGAGCCGCCGTACGAACATCCACGTTAAGCGCAGCGACCTGCGTCCCCAGCCCGAGGTGCTCGGCAGCATTCTTAAGATCGGCGTGCCTGTGGCCGTGCAGGACGGCTGCATCCAGGTGGCGTTTATGTTTATCACCGTCATCGCCAACCACCGAGGGCTCGTCGACGCCGCCGCCGTAGGCCTGGTCGAAAAGATGATCAGCTTCTTGTTCATTGTGCCGAGCTCCATGGGTGCCACCGTCAGCGCGCTCACGGCGCAAAACGCCGGCGCGGGCAAGGGCGATCGTGCACGTCAGGTGCTCAAGGACGCTATGACGATCTCGGTGGTGTACGGCTGCCTGATCACGGTGCTGATGTGGCTGGTGGCGCCGGCGTTTATTGGCTTTTTTGCCAAGGACCCTGCGGTGGTCGCGGCCGGTACCGGCTATATGCACAGCTACATTTTCGACGCAATCTTTGCCGGCATCCACATTTGCTTTAGCGGCTTTTTCGCTGCGTATGGCAAGAGCTACATCGGCTTTGCGCACAACGTGCTGGCCGTGGCGCTCATTCGCGTGCCGGGCGCGTGGCTGCTGTCGAATGCCTATTCCGATACGTTGTTTCCCATGGGTATCGCCTCGCCGTGCGGATCGATTTTGTCAGCGGTCATTTGCGTTGTCGCGTTTACCGTGCTCAACCGGCGCGGGGCTTTTGACAAGTTGGTAGCGTAGCGGAGCAACGCGAGATTGCCCTGATCGACGACATCATCAGCGACGACCCCGCGACCTACGTGACGCAGATCACGGTGCCCGTTACTGTGCTCGATTAAGAACCTCCCGGACAGGCATGAAGTGCAGCTCAACTAACGAGCGTCGGCTACAGGAGGACTATCACGCCGCGGACAATCCCCGATATGGCGGTTTTACTCCTCCGGAATCGGAAACGCACGGATGAACTCTGCAGGCGAGAAGGTCTTGATGGTCGAGCGTACAAAAGCGGCGCGGTCGCGCGTGATGATAAAGTCCACGCCGGCACGCTCGGCCATCGCACGGATACAGCCGTCCTCAAAGTCCGGCTCATCGGAATAGGCGGAGGTAAAACAAGCTTCTTGGTCGAGAGGCTCTACCGAGTAGCTCTTAAGACAGTCGCGCACCACCTCGCGGGCGCGCGCCTCGCCTGTCTGTTTAGTGAGAATGTAGTACGCGTCCTTGAGAGAGCAGGCCGAAACAACGCCCTCGATAAGCCCCACGTCAACAAGCCCCTTGATGGTTTGCGCAGCCCCATGCTCCGGCCGGCCCGGCAGTACACAATCGAGCAGAAAATTGGTATCGAGAAATGGCCTCATAGGTAGCGCTCCCTCGCGACGCGCTTTTCATCTTCAACCGTCATCGTATCGAGCGGCGTTCCCTTTGGCATGTTAGCCACGATATCGAGATACTCCTGGTAGTCCTCATTCTCCGCGAGCATCTCACGGATCTCCTTCCAGGTGATCTTGGGATGCCACATCGTACCCACGTCGCGCTTGGGCTTGCCCGTGCCGCACGTCGGCTTTGCGCCCCCACGCTCCTGGGCAGCGTCATATTCCACCGTAACTGGACCTTCATAGTCGAGCGGCACGATCTTGAACAACGGCTTGCTCCGCTTGAAGACCACAACCTCCTCGCCCTCATTGGCAACCTTTTCAGCCACCTGCGTAAGGTTTTGGCGCAGTTCCGAAAACGCGACGGTAACCATAACTGCTCCTCTCAACATATATCTTCACTGCTAAGTATACACGTTAATGTTAAAGTGTATAAAACTCATCACAATGGGGCAGCCCCGTTGTGGGACCTCACTGCGGGACCCCTTTGCTTTGTATGAATCTTCTATCGCTCCGGAACGACACCACTCCGCAGGGTCACCCTCAGCAACCTACATGACGCAGATCATGCTGCCCGCCACCACGCCCAAATAAAAACCTCCCGGAAAGTATCAACCTTTCCGGGAGGTTTTCTAATTTGATTATCGATGTCTTAAGCCTGGGGCACCTGACCAGTAGCCAGGATCTGCTCGAGCGCGTCCTCGTCCAGCACGGGTACGCCCAGCTGCTCGGCCTTGGTGAGCTTGGAGCCCGCTTTGGGACCGGCGACCAGATAGCTCGTCTTCTTTGAAACACTGCCCGAAACCTTGGCGCCGAGCACCTTGAGCGCCGCGCCCGCCTCGTCGCGCGTGCGGTTGACAAGCGTGCCGGTGAGCACGAAGGTCAGACCCGCGAGCGGCTGTGCGTCGGCGAGCTCGCCCGCCACGCCAGCATCGGCTTGCGCGTGCGCGGCGCCCAGGTCGACCTCGAGCGACAGGCCCGCCTGACGCAGGCGCTCCAGCACGGCAAGGTTCTCGGGCACGGCCAGGAACTGCTTGACGCTCGCCGCAATCTTGGGACCGATGCCCTCGCACTCGGCGATGTCCTCTTCGCTCGCCAGGATGAGCTTGTCAATCGACAGGAATCGCTCGGCGATGACCTCGCCCACGCTCTTGCCCACGTGGCGGATTCCCAGGGCAAACAGCACGCGACCGAGCGGCTGGCTCTTGGACTTGTTGAGCTCGGCGATGATTTTCTCGGCCGTCTTGAGGCCTACCGGGATGGGGTCGCCCTTCTTGACGCCCTTTTTACTGTTTGAGCTGGCGTACACGCGCCCCGTGTCCAGGCCGGCGATATCGTCGACCGTGAGCTGGTAGAAGTCCGCGACGTCGTGGATCAGGCCGGCGGCGATCATCTTGTCGACGATCTCGTCGCCTAGGCCGTCGACGTCCATGCAGCCGCGACTCACCCAGTGGAGCAGGCGCTCCTTGAGCTGCGCGGGGCAGTCGATGGAGACGCAGCGGTAGGCGACCTCGCCGTCCTCGTGGACCACGGGGCTGCCGCACACGGGGCAGACCTCGGGCATGTGCCAGTCGACCGAATCGGCCGGGCGCTTGTCGAGCACCGGGCCCACGACCTCGGGGATTACGTCGCCCGCCTTGTGCACGATGATGGTGTCGCCCTCGCGCACGTTTTTGCGGCGGATCTCGTCGATGTTGTGCAGCGTGGCGCGCGCGATGGTGGAGCCGGTGACCGTCACCGGGTCGAACTCGGCGACCGGTGTGAGCACACCGGTGCGGCCCACCTGGATGCGAATCTCGCGCAGGACGGTTTGCTTTTCCTCGGGCGGGAACTTAAAGGCAATGGCCCAGCGCGGCGCGCGGGCGGTAAAGCCCAGGTCGAGCTGCTGCTGAAAGCTATCGACCTTTACGACCACGCCGTCGATGTCGTAGTCCAGGTCACCGCGATGTTCGAGCGCCTGGGCACAGAACTCGTGGACCTCGGCCGGCGTGGCGCAACGGGCCACGTTGGGGTTGACGCTAAAGCCGGCGCTGCGCAGCCAGTCGAGAAATTCGCGCTGGCTGTGGACGTGCAGCGGGTCGGTATCGGCGATGGCATAGATAAAGGTAGCCAGGTCGCGGCGCGCCGTGACCTTGGGATCCTTCTGACGTAGACTGCCGGCGGCGGCGTTGCGCGGGTTGGCGAAGGGGTCGCGGCCCTCGGCATCGGCCTCTTCATTCAGGCGAACAAAGCTGCCCTTGGGCATATAGACCTCGCCGCGTACTTCGATGGTACGCTCGCGGTCGGCGCCCATGTGGGCGAGCGCCGGCTCGGACAGGTGCATGGGCACATCCTTGATGGTACGGACGTTGAGCGACACGTCCTCGCCCGTGGTGCCATCGCCACGTGTGGCGGCGCGCACAAAGGTGCCGTTTTGGTAGGTAAGCGCCACGCCCAAACCGTCGATCTTAAGCTCGCAGGTATAGGTGACGCTGCCGGCACCGAGCGCATCCTCGGTGCGCTGGAGCCACGCGTCGAGTTCGTCCAGATCCATGGCATCGTCCATGGAATACATGCGCGCCATATGCGTGACCGGCGTAAACTGCTCGCTCACGTAGCCGCCCACGCGCTGGGTATAGCTATCGGGCGTAACCAAATCGGGGTAGGTCGCCTCGATTTCCTGCAGCTCTACGAGCATTTTGTCAAAGGCGGCGTCCGTGATCTCGGGCGCATCGAGCATGTAGTAGCGATAGGCGTGGTAATCGAGCTCGTGGCGCAGCTCGGCCGCGCGCGCTGCCGCCTGGGCACGGGCATCGGTCGGTGCGGTGGCTTCCGCGGTCGCGGGTGTTTCGGTATCGATGTCCACGCCGTCACCAAACAGGCTCGATTGCTCCATAGCGGCACTCCTTCGCTCGATTTCAAACGGATACTAGAGTACCACCGGTCACCATGGGGCCGAATAACCCTTTCGAACCGCACCGAATCGGCAGCCGGCGGGCCGGGGTGGATCGCGCGATCAAACCATGACCTTGTCGTTTCTAAATGATCCGTTTTCCTCCGTCCCCGAGGGATCATTATGAAAAGAGGGACTGTCCTGCACATGGCGGAACAGCCCCTCTGGCCTCGATGTGAGCGAAACGACTCGCTAGTAACCCTGACCGTAACCCTGGCCCTGGCCCTGCTGGCCTAGCAGCTCCTCCAGGTACTGGCGCAGCTGCTCGTCGGTAATCCCGCCGTTGCCGGTGTCGGTCGAACTGTCGTCCTGCTGCTGGTTCTGCAGCTCCTCATCGGAGCCCAGCTCGACGGTGACCTTCTTCTCTTCCTTGCCGCGCATAAGCGTGATCTCGACCTTCTCGCCCACCTCGTGGCTGCGCAGTGCGATGATCAGGCCATCGGCGCTCGTGATCTCGTCGTCGCCCAGCTTGGTGATGACGTCGCCCTCCTGAATGCCGGCCTTGGCAGCAGGACCATCCTCAACGACGCTCGCCACGTACGCGCCACTATCGGTGCTCAGCTTGTTGGTGCGGGCGTTGAGCGCGTTGACGCTCGAAAGCGTAGCGCCCAGGTACGGATGCACCGGCGTCTTGCCGTCGATGATCTGGTCGGCAATGTTCTTGGCGTAGTTAACCGGAATGGCAAAGCCCACGCCCGAGCTGGAGCCCGAATAGCTCTCGATAAGCGAGTTAATACCCACAAGCTCGCCGTTGTCGTTGACGAGCGCGCCACCGGAGTTGCCCGGGTTGATGGCGGCATCGGTCTGGATCATGTTGGCATAGATGGTGTTACCGCTGGTAGAGCTCATGGCCGTGGAGCGATACAGCGCCGACACGATACCCGTGGAGACAGACTGCTCGTTACCGAACGGCGATCATCGACGGGGAGAAACCTTGCTCTTACCCGAGGGGCGAGCCGATCGCCATGACCCACTCGCCCACGTTGAGCTTGGAGGAATCGCCGATCTCGATCGGCGTGAGCTTGGAGGCATCGGCATCCTTGAGCTTGATGACGGCCAGGTCGCTCGAGGCATCGTTGCCCACGAACTCGGCCTCGTAGGTGGTGCCGTCGTCCATGGTCACCACGTACTGGTCGTAGCCGTCGACCACGTGATTGTTGGTGAGGATGTGGCCCTCGGTATCGAGCACCACGCCCGAGCCGACGCTACCCGA
>URVK01000063.1 GCA_900551305.1 uncultured Collinsella sp. | reverse complement strand
CGCATGTCTGGTCGAGAAAAACCGCTCCGTCACGCGACGGCAACCGATGTCCAGTGAGCGCGTTCCCTCCAGCGCAAAGACCCCACGCTCTGGTGCGTACACGCCCGTCGCGAGCTCCGTGGAGCCGCCGCCCGAATCGGCGACGATAATGCGTTCACCGGCAAAGTCGTGCGCCACGCCAAAAAATGTCAGGCGCGCCTCAACCTCGCCCGGAATCACCTGCGGTTCGAGCCCCAGCCCGCGCAGGCCGTCCAGCAGCAGCGCGGCGTTGGACGCATCGCGCGCGGCACTCGTGCAGGTGGTGCAGACGCACGCGGCCCCAAAGGCACGCGCCTCATCCAAAAATATGCGACACGCAGCGAGCACACGCTCGACAGCCGCCTCGCAAAAGCGGCCCGTCGCGTCGACGCCCTCGCCCAGATCGGTAATCTCGGTATGCTTGGACGATTCCACGATCGCCCCGCCCTCGACCTGCGCCAGCACCAGTCGCGACGACACCGTTCCCAGGTCGATCGCGGCCACCTTATATCGTTTGCAATCTGCCATTGCGGGCTCCCCTCCGGGCGCTACTCGCCTACTCGCCGCTGGACGCGACCGTCTGGCCCTCGACGCCGTTAAATCCAAACAGCATATCGAGCGTCTTGATGTACCACGGTGCGTCCTTGCCGACCTCTTCGATCTCTTTGGCCACTTCGCTGGCATTCTTGGCGTTTGAGGACTTTTTGCTCGACGACGAATCCGAATCATCGTCCAGGCCCAGCACTTCAATCCTCTTCTCGCCGGGCATCGCCATGCCCAGGCCCCGTGCCGAATCCTTAATGCCCTCTTCCGAGAACCACTTATCAGTGTCTTTTTTCATCTCATCATTGTATTGCTGACGAATCTCGACCTGCTTGGCCAAGATGTCGCTCGAGCGCTTAGCCACGTACAGGTCGCGTACGGGAAAATACAGGCTCACGAGCGCCAGCGCCACGACAATGCCGATAAACAGCGGGCGCAGAGAGCCATGCGTAAAGTCATAGATCGCCTTGACCACCGCATTGTCATTGGCGTAGCGCATAAAGTCCGAGCCCGAAAGACGGCTCGAGGGCCTGCTCGACCTGTCGTGCATCTGGGCCGAGGGACGCGACGCATGCGACGAACGTGCCGGGCGCACCGGTCCATCTGCCGAAGTATTCACTTGAGCATTGGGGCGCGAGGTACTTGTCGGGCGCTGCGTGGAGCGGTCGGCACCGGCGCAGGCGGACCCACCGAGCTGCACCGTGCGCGCACGGCGAGGCGACGGCTCACGCGAACCGGCGGAATAGTACCTGTTGTCGTAAATCTGATCCATGTGCGCCTTGTGCGGTTGAGGTTTGTTTGCGCTAAGTATTCTAGTTATAGCACGAGCGCGCGCACCGCCTTCGCCAGCCTTTGCTCGACATAAAAAAGGCGCTGAGCCATATGGCCCAGCGCCCACAGCGCTTTGCGGCGTCCAGCCAAGGCGGGGGCGGAACCGAGTCAGCCTCCCCCTCGCCAAATTCGCCCGTTTAGCGAATGTTGTAGAACGCGGTCTTGCCGGCGTAACGCGCGCTGCCCTCGAGCTCGTCCTCGATGCGGATGAGCTGGTTGTACTTGGCAATACGGTCGCTGCGGCACGGGGCGCCCGACTTGATCTGGCCGGCGTTGACGCCCACGACCAGGTCGGCGATCGTGGAGTCCTCGGTCTCGCCGGAGCGGTGGCTCACGATGCAGGCGTAACCGGCCTCCTTGGCGGTCTCGATGGCCTCGAGCGACTCGGTGAGCGTGCCGATCTGGTTGACCTTGACCAGGATCGCGTTGGCGGCACCCAGCTCGATGCCCTTCTTGAGGCGCTCGGTGTTAGTGACGAACAGGTCGTCGCCCACCAGCTGCACCTTGTTGCCAATGCGGCGGGTGAGCTCAACCCAGCCGTCCCAGTCCTCCTCGGCCATGCCGTCCTCGATGGAGATGATGGGATAGGTGTCGACGAGCTTCTCCCAGTAATCAACCATCTGAGCGCTCGTATACTTAACGCCCTCGCCCTTGAGCTCGTACATGCCGGTCTCGGCGTTGTAGAACTCGGTCGAGGCCGGGTCCATGGCGTACATGAAGTCGACGCCGGGCTTAAAGCCAGCCTTCTCGACGGCCTTGGTGATGTACTCGAACGGCTCGGCATTGGTCTTAAGGTTGGGGGCAAAGCCACCCTCGTCGCCCACGCCGCCGCCCAGGCCGGCCTCGTGCAGCACGCCCTTGAGGGTGTGGTAGACCTCGGCGCACCAGCGCAGGCCCTCGGCAAAGCTCGGGGCACCCACCGGCATGATCATGAACTCCTGGAAGTCGACGTTGTTGTCGGCATGCACGCCGCCGTTGAGGATGTTCATCATGGGCGTGGGCAGCAGATGAGCGTTGACGCCGCCCAGGTACTGGTACAGTGACAGGCCCGCCGCCTCGGCGGCGGCGCGGGCGCCGGCCAGCGACACGCCCAGGATGGCGTTGGCACCGAGCTTGGTCTTGTTGGGGGTACCGTCCGCGGCAATCAGCGCGGCATCGACGGCGCGCTGGTCGAAGGCGTCGAGGCCCACGACGGCGTTAGCGCACTCGTTGTTGACGTGCTCGACGGCCTGCGAAACGCCCTTGCCCAGGTAGCGGCCCTTGTCGCCATCGCGCAGCTCGCAGGCCTCAAAGGCGCCGGTCGAAGCACCCGAAGGCACCATTGCGCGGCCAAAGCTGCCGTCCTCGAGCACGACCTCGACCTCGACGGTGGGATTGCCGCGGCTGTCGAGCACCTCGCGACCGTAGACGTCCAAAATATCGCTCATGTTGTCTCCCTCTCACTTGGAAACGGGTTGAATGCAAGCGACCGGCTGACCGTGTACCGTCGGTGCGTCTCCGTAAGTTAGCCATGTCGCACTTTTTGCATTATGCCCTAAGTTAGCCGAGGGATACAATCTTTTTAAAAAAAATAATGGGGGCGATGGAACAAGTCCGTCCCGTCGCTCCCGCGGTATTACTCCCCTGCCTTTGCTGCGTCCCACAGGTCGTTGAGGCCATGGGTCGAAAGCTCGGCAAGATCTACGTGGGCATCGGCCGCCATCTGCTCCATCGCGGCCCAGCGGCGGCGGAACTTTGCCGTGCTGGCACGCAGGGCGCTCTCGGCGTCGATGCCCTCCTTGCGCGCAACGTTGACCAGGGCAAAGAGCAGATCGCCAAACTCCATTTCGCGCTCGGGCGTTCCGGGAGCCTCGGCCTCAAACTCGGCACGCTCCTCAGCTACCTCGTTCCACACGTCCTGGACCGTCTCCCACTCAAAGCCTACGGCAGCCGCCTTGCGCGACACCTTCTGCGCCTGCATCAGCGCCGGCAGGTGCGTGGGCACGCCGTCGAGCAGGCCCTCGGGCGCGGCCTCGCCTGCCGCCACGGCCTTGTCCTTGGCGGCCTTCTCGGCAAGCTTGACCTCGTCCCAAATCTTGAGCACCTCGTCAGAGTTATCGGCATCCACATCGCCAAACACGTGCGGGTGACGACGGATGAGCTTGGCGTCGATATCGCGCGCCACATCGGCCAGCGTAAACTCACCGGCGTCCGCCGCGATCTGCGCATGCAACACTACCTGCATGAGCACGTCGCCGAGCTCCTCGCGCAGATGCGCCGCGTCGTCGGTCTCGATGCAATCGAGCGCCTCGTAGGCTTCCTCGATCATGTTCTTGCCAATGCTCTGATGCGTCTGTTCGCGGTCCCACGGGCAGCCATCGGGCTGACGCAGGCGCCAGATGGTCTGCACCAGATGCTGCAGCTCAGCCGACGCGTCGACTAGCGTGGACAGATCGCGCGAGCCCTCGGCATTTTGCTGAGCCATATGCTCGGCCATGGTTAGTCCTCCTCCATGACCACGTGGCGGAACGCGCCGTTCTCGTAGACGCCGTAGCTGTGCGTGCCGTCCTTGGGAATGCTCACGCTGCCGGGGTTGAAGAGCCACAGGCCCGGGTGCGCGACGCTCTCCTCGTTAACCTTGACGTGCGTGTGGCCGTAGACGAGCGCGGAACCCTCGGGCAGCGAGGGCGCGTGGTCGACGCTGTTGTGCATACCGGCGCCAAAAACGTGGCCGTGCGTCAGGAACAGTTCACGGCCGGTCTCGTCAAACAACGTGGCGTAGTCGGCCATGACGGGGAAGTCGAGGACCATCTGGTCGACCTCGGCGTCGCAGTTGCCGCGGACGGCGATGATGCGGTCAGCCAGGGCGTTGAGCAGCGGAATCACGCGCTTGGGGGCGTAGTCGCGCGGCAGGTCGTTACGCGGGCCGTGGTAGAGCAGGTCGCCCAGCAGCACAATGCGGTCGGGCTGCTCGGATTCGATGGCAGTGCACAGGCGCTCGGCCCAGTATGCCGAGCCGTGGATGTCGGAAGCGATGAGGTATTTCATGGGGAGTCCTTTCGGAGTGGGGTTGATGGGAGCTGAATACGGGGTCCGGCGGATGTGGAGCCCATCTACCGTGTTACTCGAATCGCAGCGCCGCGCTCTGAGCCGCCTTCATCACGCGTTGGAGCGGCACGTCATGTTCGCGGGCAAGACGGGCGCAATCCTCGTACTCGGGAGCCGCGCGCTCGCTGCCGTCGGGCAGGGTCGCCACCTTAACGGACACCTCGCCCCATGGCGTCGTTACGCGCTCAAAGCGGCGTGGTAGGCAAACGCGCTCCATAACCTGGCGACGAATGCCGTTGGTCGTGGTTTCCGAGAAGATGATCGTCTGCAGGCGCTCGATATCCTCGTAGGTGCAGATTACCTGCAGCTGCCAGCCGGGGCGGCCTTTCTTACAATAGAGGGGCAGCCAGTGCACCTCGCGCGCACCCGCCTCGCGCAGGCGGTCGGCGGCATAGGCGAGCACCTCGGGCGACGCGTCGTCGATGTCGCACTCCAGCTTGACGATGGTTTCGGGCGCATCGATTTCGCGTGACAGCGGGGATGTGCTATCGCATGGCATACGGTCCGGATCCTTTCCGCGCGGGCTCGTTTTGTTCATCCAAACGCTAGCACATCGGACGTGGCACAAGCGTGACTTTCGTCCGTCGCCGCCCTCGCCCCCATCCAAACGTGTACGTCAGCCTCCAAACATGTCATTATTTGTCGGTTTTGGAGGCTGACGTACACGTTTTGAGAGCAAGCGAGGCCGCACCACGCGCCGCGCAACCTTTCCAATCGATTTCGATCCCCGGCGTGCCCGGCGTGTTGAGAGCTGCGCCATTACAATGGAGCAGATTCGCTTGACGCAAAGGAGCCGCCATGTCTGCTTGCCCGCTGATCGATTGCCATACCCACACCTCGTTCTCGGACGGTCATGCCTCGTTTGAGGACAACGTTCGCGCCGCTGCTGCGGCCGGGTGCCGCGTCATGGTCTCAACCGACCATCTCACCCTGCCCGCCAGCATGGATGCCAACTGCGAAGTGCAGGTTACTGAGGGCGACCTGCCGGCACATCGTCTGGCTTTTGAGGATGCTCGCAAGCTTGCCGCGCAGATTGCGCCGGAGCTCAGCTTTATCTATGGCTTTGAATGCGATTGGTACGAGGGCTGCGAGCCTTTGGTTGAGCGCTGGTCCCAGGGCGCCGTCGTACTCCTGGGCAGCGTGCATTGGATTGGCAACCCAGGCGATATTGCGGCAGGTGCTGCGGGCACGGCGGGGACGGAGGACATCGCTCGTCCCGATACGCCCGATTCGCGCTGCGGCTGGATCGACGATGACACCAACTTGCACGTTTGGGAAAACCTGGGGGTACGCGGCGTGTGGGAGCGCTATGTCGATGACTGGTGCCGCGCCTGCGAGAGCCCGCTTAACTTTGATGTGATGGCTCATCCCGACCTGGTCATGCGCTTTTCGAAGGAAGGCTTTGCACCCGATTTTGACCCCGCACCGCTCTGGAAGCAGATGGCAGAGTGTGCACACGACACGGGCCGCCGCGTTGAGGTCTCGACGGCCGCACCGCGCAAGGGGCTCGACGACTACTACCCCGCGACCGGCCTTTTGCGCCGCTTTGCCCATGCCGAAGTGCCGATCACCTTTGGCTCGGACGCGCACCGCGCCTGTGATATCTGCTGGATCATCCGCGAGGCCCAGGCCCACGCCTACGACTGCGGTTATCGAACCTTCGACATCCCCCACCTCACCGGAGAATGGGAGTCCACACCCCTCGCCTAACTAGTCGTTTAAGAACGTCCCCAATGACTAGTGGCGGCGGGCGTTGAGTTCGCCGGCAAGCTCGTCGAGGGTGATACCGTAGCGCTCAAGGGTTACGAGCAGGTGGTAGACCAGGTCGCCGGCCTCGTAGCGGATGTGATCGTGATCGTTATCCTTGCAGGCCATGATCACCTCGCTCGACTCCTCGGCAAGCTTCTTGAGCAGCTCATCCTCGACGTCGGTCAGCAGACGCGCGGTATAGCTCTCCTGCGGCGATGCGTCGCGACGGCCGTGAATCACCTCGGCGAGCCCCGTCAGCGTCTCACCGATATTTCCATCCTGAACGTTTGCGGTGCGCACACCCATAGTTCAATCCTTTCTGATTGGCCAAGCGCCTGGTCGAGCGCCCGCCCTACGCGAGTTTCCTAAAGAAGCAGGTACGGTTGCCGGTATGGCAGGCCGGACCCGGCGAGTCGACCTTGACCAGCAGCGTATCGCTATCGCAGTCGGCCCAAAGCTCCTTGACCTCCTGCATGTTGCCGCTCGTCGCACCCTTGTTCCAGAGCTCCTGGCGGCTGCGGCTCCAAAACCACGTGGTACCGGTCTTGAGCGTCAGCCCCACCGATTCCTCGTTCATCCAAGCAACCATAAGCACCTCGCCGGTGTCGTACTGCTGAACCACACAAGGAATCAATCCTTTGGCGTCGTATTTGAGCTCGGACGCAGTTGTCACTTGCTCCATTTAAAAATCCAATCTCACGGGGATGCCTTGACTGGCCATATACTCCTTCACCTGGCGAATGCTGAAGGTTCCAAAGTGAAAGACGCTCGCCGCCAGCACGGCATCGGCCTCGCCCTCGATCACGCCCTCGGCAAAATGCTCGAGCGCACCCACGCCGCCGCTCGCAATAACGGGAATCGGCACCGCGCGCGCCACGGCACGGGTGAGTGCCAGGTCAAAGCCGGCCTTGGTGCCGTCGCGATCCATACTGGTCAGCAAGATCTCGCCGGCGCCGCGACGAGCCGCTTCCTCGGCCCACGCCACCGCGTCGATACCCGTGGCGTTGCGGCCGCCCCCCGTAAAGACCTCCCACTTATCGGCGCCCGGCTCCCCGGGCAGCCCCACGCGCTTGGCATCGATCGCCACGACCACGGCCTGGCTGCCAAACGCCGCGGCAGCCTGGCCAATCAGCGACGGGTCGCGCACGGCGGCAGAGTTGAGCGACACCTTGTCAGCACCGGCTGCAACCATGGTGCGCATGCCCGCCAGGTCGCGAAAGCCGCCGCCCACGGTATAGGGAATAGCGAGCTCCTCGGCCGCATGCGCCGCCATCTCGATGGTCGTCGCGCGGTTGTCGCTCGTGGCGGTAATGTCCAGGAAGACAACCTCGTCCGCACCCTCGCGGTCGTAGGCGCGGGCTAGCTCCACCGGGTCGCCCGCATCGCGCAGGCTCACAAAGTTGACGCCCTTGACCACGCGGCCGTCCTTGACGTCCAAGCAGGGAATCACGCGTTTGGTAAGCATGGGCTACTCCTCCCCTCGGGCGGCGGCCAGCGCCTGGGCCAGCGTAAAGTTGCCCTCATAGAGCGCACGACCGGTAATGGCGCCTTCAATCGCGCCCTCACCCACCGCGGCCAGCGCGCGGATGTCGTCGAGCGTCGAGATGCCGCCCGAAGCCACGACGGGA
>URVK01000062.1 GCA_900551305.1 uncultured Collinsella sp. | reverse complement strand
CGCTGGTTACCCGTGAACTCGATGCGGACCGGCGCTTTGCGTCGAGTGCGGCGGAGGTCGTCGTGAGCATGGCTCCCGACTTTACCATCGTAAAAAAGGCGCGCGGCTAAGCGCGCGTATGCGCAAGACGGGCTTTGAGGGGCGACCGATCAAGGTTCGTCTTGCTGTTGATATGAGGCTTTGGGGGAAGCATATGGGTCTTGAGGGAATCAAACTGATTGCATGCGATTTGGACGGCACGTTGCTGCATCCGGGGGAGCGCGAGCTGCGTTCCGAGGCCTTTGAGCTTATCGATGAGCTGCATCGTCGTGGTATCGTGTTTATGCCGGCGAGTGGCCGTCAATATGCGAGCTTGCGCTACCTGTTTGCCCCGGTGGCCGATGAGCTCGCCTATGTATGCGAAAACGGAACCCTGGTGATGAGCGAGGGGCGTGCCGTCGTCAAGCGTTCCATGGAGCGTAGCCTTGCTATGGTTATCGCGAATACCGTGGTTGCGTATCCCCATACCGACATGACCCTTTCGTGTGAGGGGCACATCTACACCATGAGCGGCAACGATGCGTTCGTCGACCATTTGCGCTATGTGGTCCACTGCGATGTGGCGGTGGTCGACCGTCCCGAGGACATCGACGAGGATGTCATTAAGATTGGCTTCCAGACGCCCGAGGTGGATTATCCGGCGGCCCGGGAGTATTTCGAGCGCCTCTTTGGCGACCGTGTCGATGTGATGACGTCAGGAACCGCATGGACGGACCTTATCGGTTTCGGTTCGGGCAAGGGCTCCGCGCTTGTCGATTACGGTCGTGTCCTGGGGATTTCGCCCGATGAGATGATGGCATTTGGCGACAATGAGAACGATCGCGACATGCTCAACGTCGTGGGCCATCCCTATCTGATGGAGAGCTGCAACCCCACCATGCGCGGTATCAACGATCGCGTCCGTTACGTGCACACGGTCGAAGAAGAACTGCACCGCCTGCTCGCCGAGTAGGTTTTCGGGACATGCCTAGAAATGTACTGTTTGCTGCAAAGCGCGGAAAGGTGGATTTTAAGGCATGTCCCGAACATCTACCGGCAGTCGGGGCAGAGACCCTCGAAGATGGTGTAGTGCGACGTGACGTGCCAGCCGATTTGCTCGGACGCTTTGGCGTCGAGCTGGGCATCGAAGGGGAGCGGTACGTCGATGACGCGGCTGCACGAGGTGCAGATGATATGCGCATGCGGCTCGATCGTGCGATCGAAGCGGCTGCCGCCCGGCGTCTTGATGGAGAGGATCTCGCCGGCGTCGGCCAAGAGATTGAGATTGCGGTAGACCGTACCGCGGCTGATTTTGTCATCCTGCGCGCGCACGGCGTTGTAGATTTCGTCGGCGGTGGGATGGTTATAGCTTTGGCGCACGGCGTCAAGAACCAGCTTTCGCTGCCTGGTATTCCTTCTTTGCACCGCCATGCGCCTCGCCTCTTTTCTATCAACGGTCGTAGGTAAATGATACCGTATTTAGCACACAATACTAATAATGAGGACTGAAGCCGTCTTCATTGGCAAGTGGGGCTCGGGCCTGAGCGTCTATGAGGCGAAAACGCGTTCCCATGCGCTCGTAGGAGGCATGAAGCGCCTCGAGATGAGATAGGATATTTGCCGGAGCTCCCTGTATCTCCATCTCGACTGAGCCGTCTTCCATGTTACGCACCCAGCCGGTGAGTGCGCGTGCCTGCGCGAGGTTGGTGTTGGTAAAGCGAAAACCAACGCCTTGGACTTGCCCCTCCCAGCGCAGGAAATAGCGCAGGGGAGTGTCTTGAGTGGCCTCGTCGCTTGCGAGCACAGTAAGCCTGCGGCGCAGCTCGAGCTCGACGTTTGATGGTTTTTGAGGCTCTCGACTGCCGCCGGTGACGCTGGAGAAGAACGTATCGAAGAGGCCCATCGCTATGCCTGCTTGCCTGCGTCGGCCGGGAAGGTAATGCCGGCCTGCTGGCGCACGGCATCCATGATGCGTAGTGAGACGAGTGTGACATCGCGGTAGTGGCCAAGCTCGTGGCGTCCCGCCGGGGTCTCCCAAATCTCTTCCTTGACGTTATCGATGCCGCCGATGGCGGTGATGAAGTCTGTGAGTTCGTATTCCATAGTGTTGCTCGATTTGGGCAGGTCGAGCACGCGGCCGTTGTCGCCCTGTTCGCGCGGCGCCTCGGTCGCCGAGCCGCGTACGACGTCGCCGCGATAGTCGATGCGGACGTTGCGGGGCGTGGACAGATGGTCGATCTGGATAGTGCCACGCTCGCCTTCGATCTGCGAGGGCAGCAGGTCATTCGTAATTTTGGAGTGCGCGAGCTCGACGGAGATACGGCCCCCGCCGTAGCTGGCGAGGATGGAACCGCAGCCGTCGATGGGGCCGTGCGTGAGCTGTCGCGTGGTGGGATCGAGCAGGGTGGTCATGCTCGTAAGGCCGGAGGGCATGCCGAAAATCTCGACCATGGGCTCGACGGTGTAGACGCCAATATCCATGAGGGAACCCGAGGCCATATTGCAGTCGAAGATATTGGTGGCGCGTCCCGCGAGAATCTCGTTGTAGCGCGAGGAATATTTTCCAAAGCGCAATGAGGCGCGGCGGATGGGGGCGATCTCACCCAGGGCGTCCTCGATGGCGTGGAAGGCGGGATCGTGGAGGGGACGCATGGCCTCGAGGGCCACGACACCTGCTGCCTCGGCAGCGCGGAAGACTTCCAGCGCTTGCGCCTCGGTGGCGCAGAAGGGCTTCTCGACGATGACGTGCTTGCCACCGGCGATGCAGGCAAGGGCCTGCTCGTAGTGAAGTGCGTTGGGGCTGCCGATATAGACGGCGTCGACGTCGGCGGCTGCCGCGAGCTCATCGAGTGAAGTAAAGTTTCGCTCGCCACCGCGCTCGGCGGTAAAGGCAGCACCGCGATTGGCATCGCGCGAGAGCGTGCCCACAAACGCGGCTTGGTCGTTGGCGTTGACGACCTGGATAAAGTCGTCGGTAATCATGGATGTGCCGATGGTCGCTATACGCAGCATGTATCCCCCTCGTGCCGTTCGGTTTACAGGATGAGTGTAGCGCGAAGGGGCAGGAAATAGCGTACGAAAACGCCGTTACAGGTCGCTCTCGTTAAAGCCGGTGTCGATATCGAGGTTGCTGCCGTCGGCCGCCGTGGTGGCGAGCTCGTCGCAGCGCTCGTTGAGCTCATGGCCGGCGTGACCCTTAACCCAGATGAACTCAACCTTGTGCTTGCTCTTTGCGGTGAGGAGGCGCTCCCACAGATCGCGGTTCTTGACGGGCTGCTTGTTGGCGGTCTTCCAGCCGCGTTTTTTCCATCCGTCAATCCAGTGCTTGTTGAAGGCGTTAACGACGTACTGCGAATCGGAATGGACTTCGACGTCGCAGGGGCGGTTGAGCGCCTCGAGTGCCACGATAACGGCCATGAGCTCCATGCGGTTGTTGGTGGTCTTGGCGTAGCCGCGCGAAAGCTCAGAGGTGAAGGTCTTGCCGGCGGGGTTGGGGGATTTGAGCACGGCGCCGTAGCCGCCGCGTCCCGGATTTGATCGGGCCGAGCCGTCGGTATAGATGATGACCTTCACATGGTTCCTTTCGTTGGGTACGTTTCGCGTGAGTGACCATTGTAGCGCCATGCCCGCCGGGGGCTAGCAATCTACGATTTCTACCCCGTCTTCCGACAGTTGGTTGGCATGGATGATGCGGTTGAGCTCGTCGAGGTATTGCTGCAAGAGGGGAGAGGGCTTGCGGTCGTCATGCATGATGTAGCCCACATGCATCGTCGGGGCGTCTGCCAGGGGGATCGAGGCCATGCCCCACTGCATTTCGCTGGAGAGTACGCCGGTCGACAGCGCATAGCCGTTCGAGGTGATAAGCAGGTTGGTGAGCGTCCCGCGGTCGGATACGCGGATATTGCGGTTGCAGGGAATATAGCTAAACGGTTCCTCGGCGTAATAGAAGGAGTTCGAGGTGCCTTGCTCAAAGCTGTAGCGCGTATAGGGCGTGAGGTCGGCAAGGGACAGCTGCGAACGGCGTGCGAGCGGGTGGCGTTCGCTGACGAACACGTGGACTTTTGCATCAAAGAGGGGATGAAAGCTCGCTCGGGCATCGGTAAAGGCCTTCTGCAAGACACGGGTATTAAAGTCATCCAGATAGAGGATGCCGATATCGCTGCGAAACGCGCGCACGTCGTCGATAATCTGCGCTGTGGTGGTCTCGCGCATGATGAACTCGAACTTGCTGTCGCGGCAGCGCTCGACTACGTTGACAAAGGCCTCGACCGAAAAGGCGTAGTGTTGGGCGGAAATGGCGAGGCGGGCTTGCGGGGTACCGCCGTCCTCGTAGCGGGCCTCGAGCATGTCGGCCTGCTCTACGACCTGGCGTGCATAACCCAAAAGCTCGGTGCCGTCGTTGGTGAGTGCAACACCGCGGCTGGAGCGCGTAAAGATTTCGATATGAAGTTCCTGCTCCAGGCTTTTGACGGCATTGGAGATATTGGACTGTGCCGTATAGAGGCGCTGGGCTGCGGCGTTGATCGAACCGGACTCTGCCACGGCGATCAAAAAGCGAAGCTGTTGGAGGGTCATCGGCGCCCGTCCTTTCGAGTGTTATCTATAAAACCGATAACAGGTTAGCGCTTTAAAGTGATTGACCGAGGAAAACAATGCTCGTACTATTCAAAACACACAAAGACGGTAGGTAATTAAGCCAACTACGGAACCGGGATGCGAAAGGAGGCCCGCATATGAATTGCTTACCAAGACGAATGCCGGGCTCCTGTTTGCGCCCGTCGGCGTGATCAGGAGACAGCGACTCACTTCTCTTACTCTTATTACTTTTGTTCGATCAAGGAGATCATCATGAGCCAGTTTATCAACAACCCCGAGCACACCTTTGGTTTCGATACCCTGCAGCTGCACGTTGGCCAGGAGAGCGCCGATCCTGCATCCGACTCCCGCGCCGTGCCTATCTACCAGACCACGAGCTATGTGTTCCGCAACTCCCAGCACGCCGCCGACCGCTTTGGTCTTGCCGACGCCGGTAACATCTACGGCCGTCTGACCAACTCCACCCAGGGCGTCTTCGAGGACCGTATCGCCGCCCTCGAGGGTGGCGTGGCAGGTCTTGCCGTCGCCTCCGGTGCTGCTGCCATCACCTATACCCTGCAGGCTCTTGCCCAGGCCGGTGACCACGTGGTGGCTCAGAAGACCATCTACGGTGGCTCCTACAACCTGCTGGAGCATACGCTCTCCCAGTTTGGCGTCGAGACCACGTTTGTCGATGCCCATAACCTTGAAGAGGTCGAGGGTGCCATCAAGGACAACACCACGGTCATCTATCTCGAGACGCTCGGCAACCCCAACTCCGACATCCCCAACATCGACGCCATCTCCGAGATCGCCAAGAAGCACGGTCTGCCGGTTGTCGTCGACAACACCTTCGGCACCCCGTATCTGCTCCGTCCGCTGGAGCATGGTGCCAATATCGTCGTCCACTCCGCAACCAAGTTCATCGGCGGCCACGGCACCTCGCTGGGCGGTGTGATCGTCGACGGCGGTAACTTCGATTGGAAGGCGAGCGGAAAGTACGCCCAGATTGCTGAGCCCAACCCCTCCTACCACGGTGTCTCGTTTGCCGAGGCTGCCGGTCCCGCCGCCTTTGCAACCTATGTCCGCGCTATCCTGCTGCGTGACGAGGGCGCTTGCATCAGTCCGTTCAACGCCTGGGTCCTGCTCCAGGGCACCGAGACTCTGTCGCTGCGCGTTGACCGTCATGTCGAGAACACCAAGAAGGTCGTTGAGTTCCTGGCTGGTGACAGCCACGTCGCCAAGGTGAACCACCCGAGCCTGCCTGAGCACCCCGATCACGAGCTCTATCAGAAGTACTTCCCCCGTGGCGGTGCCTCGATCTTTACCTTTGAGATTAAGGGTGGCCAGGAGGCAGCTTGGAAGTTCATCGATCATCTGCAGGTGTTCTCGCTGCTCGCCAACGTGGCCGACGTCAAGTCGCTCGTCGTGCACCCGGCTACCACCACGCACTCCCAGCTCTCTGCCGAGGAGCTCGCCGAGCAGAACATCACGCCCTCCACGATCCGTCTTTCCATCGGTACCGAGAACGCCGAGGATATCATTTGGGATCTGAAGCAGGCCTTCGCCGCGCTGGACGAGTAAGGCGACTTGTGCAAGGACCCCTTGCGACTCGATAGGTATAACTGCATAAAATGCCTGCTCAAGGCGCCTGTGCGAACAATGGTTGCACAGGCGCCTTATTTGCATAGAGAGGGTGCAAAAACAGGGTTTTTGACACGCTTTATGCATTCGAGTTGTGGAAAACTCCTGTTGAGAGGATGTGAGTTTTACGCAATTGACGTGCGCCTTTTAAGTAAAACCGCAGGTCGCGATTTGCTCGGGGTACTATGCAGCGCGATTGAATCACACGCAGCTCAAACGCAGCAAAAACGCACTACGGAGGTTTCCAGCTACATGAGGATTGATTCACGAAAACCGAAAACCGCCGCCCTTTCCGCCGCTCTGACCGTGGCACTTTTGGCGGGCGCCGGTGCAACTGATGCCCACGCCGCAACACTGTCCGATACGGTTGGATCTACTCCGTCCGAGACGACGCTGGTGCAGCCCGTTGACTATCGTGGCGATGGTTATGGTTCCATGCAGGAGTGGAACGCCTCGATGGAGGCCAAGCGCGATTCCCTGGAGATGCGCGCTCAGATCATCATGAATATGTATGGCGACTATGCCACCGATGACGAGCGCGCTGTGCTGCAGGGTTGCATCGACGGTGCGGGTAGCCTGTTGACGATGGGGGAGGTCGACGCCAAGTCGACCGAGCTCGATGAGCTGCGCGCTGCGCTTGGGGATGCCAAGTGCGAAGCGCTCGAGGCTGCCGCCGAGGCGGAGGCTGCCGAGGCCGCCCAGGCTTCGTACTACAACGCCGGTTATACTCCGCCTTACGCGTCTGCCGCGTCCTACGCGAACGGATCGGGCCTGACGCGCTCTGCGGGTGTCAATAACTACAACGGGCGCCGCGAGACCTATTACAGCAGCAATGTGCTTTATCACTATCGCACGGGCGAATGGACTCAGGATTCTGAGGGCTTCTGGCGCGATTCCGACGGCTATTACGTTGTTGCCGCGGGCGATATGGCCCAGGGCTCGACCTTTACGGGCTCCAGGGGTGATTGCAAGGTCTATGACTCCGGCTGCGCTGCCGGAACCACCGACTACTACACCGGTTGGTAATCTGCCATAAGCAAAATAGGCACATGATGGGCGGGCGTCTTTACTGAGCTTTTAGGCAACGTAAAGCCGCCCGTTCTTTATGTGCGTTCGAGTTAACAGAGCCCTTACCGTGGCGGTACGCTGGGCGTATGGATGCGGGGCACACTAGTTCATGAGAAATAAGGTCTTTCTCGTGGAGGAAGTGGTCTTGTGAACGCTCGAGATATCGCCGTTGCCGCCATTGCATTGACGCTTGGTTGCCTTGGTCCTACGGCCGCGCTCGTCGCAGGTGTGCAGGGGTCTTGTGGGGCTGCCTCTATTGTGGTCGGCGCGCTGATCGCGGCCACGCTGCTGGGAAGCGCAGGCGTGGTTCTTTGCCGCGACGATGAGGACGAGGTGCCGGGGTCGCAACGCTAACTGTTGTGAGATCGGCCGCCGGTCATAGACGAAGATGAAGGCCGCCGCAGGGGAAAGGTTCCCTTGCGGCGGTTTTGCTGTTAAGGCTGTTGAATGCGGCGCGTCGGCGCTACCAGCTTTTCTCGATATCGCGGATGCGCCGATAGAGCCACTCGTTTTGCGGTGCCTGGATATCGTGTTTGGCTGCGAGGCGGCAGATGGTGCCCGCGAACTCATCAACCTCGGTTTTGCGCCTTGCGATGCGGTCTTGAGCCATCGAGGGCATACCGGCGGGGTCGATTCCCTCGATGAGGGGCACCCTGCGGCATCG
>URVK01000061.1 GCA_900551305.1 uncultured Collinsella sp. | reverse complement strand
CCACGTCGGGGGCAGGCTGGTCGGCGTGCAGATAGGCCCAGTCCATCATAAAGGTAGCCGAAGACAGCGCACCGATGGCCAGCGCGTCGTCGGGGCACGAAAGCTTAACCTCAAAGACGCGCTCGTCGTGCTCGCTTACGCGCGTGCGGCCGCACGAGATGCTACCGGCAAGACCGGTCTCGTTCATGAGCTCGACCGTCACATGCTCAAGCAGATGGCAAAGCTCGGTCTGGCCCATGCAGTCCTGGAACTCGCGACCGGAATCACCCAGGCACAGGTGCTTGGCAATCGCCGGCACCAGGTAATACACGCGCGCCGTAGCCTCGATATCCTCCGAGGTCATGAGCGGCATGCCGGGGTTCACCAGCACGTGCGCGCAGATCTTGTCCTCGCTGACGGTGACCTTAAGGATGTTGAACAGGCCTGCCATAACTCTCCCCTACTCTTCCTTGTCCTACTCGTCGCCGTCGTGCGGATTCGCGGAACCCGCACCCGACGTCGTCGGCTCGTCTACCGAAGACTCGGAATCCTTCTTATCGGTTTCGGCCGGAGCGATCACGCGAATGAGCGAGATGCGCTGGCCACGCATCGACTGCACTTTAAACTTGTACCCCGCGACCTCAAACACCTCTCCGATGTCGGGCACCGAGTCGCAAAGCTCCAAAATCCAGCCGGCGATGGTCTCATAATCATCGCTTTCCTCAAGCGGCCAACCAAGCTCAATCGCGTCATCGCACGAAAAACGCCCATCAACGAGCCACTCGCGGCGCGAAAGGCGCGTGAGATACTTGTTGTCGGGGTCGAATTCATCCTCGATCTCGCCGACGATCTCCTCGACGATGTCCTCGATAGTGATGATGCCGGCCGTGCCGCCGTACTCGTCCACGACCACCACGATCTGGTCGTGCGAGGTCTGCATCTCGGACAGCAGCGGCAGGATGTCCTTGGTGTCGGGCACAAAGGTGGCGTCGCGCAAAAAGCCGGCGATGGGCTGGTCGCCCTTGCCGTCGAGCGCGGGCTGAATCAGGTCCTTGATGTGCGCGATGCCGGCGACGTTGTCGGGATCCTCGTGATAGACGGGGATGCGGCTAAAGCCGGTCTGGCGCATGGTGGACAGCACGTCGGCGACCGTCTCGTCGTCCTCGCACATGGTGGTGTCCACGCGCGGCACCATGACCTCGCGGGCAACGGTGTCGCCCAGGTCGAAGATCTCGTGGATCATGCGCTTTTCCTCGTCGAGCAGGTCGTCCTGCTCCGAGACCATGTACTTGATCTCTTCCTCCGAGACGTTCTGGCGGTCGTCGGCACTCTTGATGCGCAGGATACGGGCCAGGCCATCGGAGCAAGCGCCGGTCAGCCACACGAGCGGACGGGCGATCTTTTGGAACACGGAAAGCGGGCCCACGACCTGCTTGGACACGCCCTCGGCATTGGCCAGGCCGATGCGCTTGGGCACAAGCTCGCCGATCACAATGGACACGAAGGCGACCGCGACGGTGATGATGACCGGCGCCAGGCCGCGCGCGATGGCGGAGAGCGGCGCGATGCCAAAGCTCATGAGCCACGTGGCGAGCGGGTCGGACAGACTCGTCGAGGCGACGGCGGACGAGGCGAAGCCCACGAGCGTGATGGCGACCTGGATGGTGGCGAGCAGCTGGTCGGAGTCGGCAGCCAGCTTAATGGCACGCTCGGCGCGCTTGTCGCCTTCCTCGGCCTCGTGCTCCAGCACGGCGCGCTTGGCCGTGGTGAGCGCCATCTCGGACATAGAGAAGTAGCCGTTGATGAGGGTCAAAACGAGGGTGGTGATAAGGGAGATGGTTATGTCCATCGGGAGTTTCTCGAACCTCCAAGATTCGGGACGTCGGATTAAAACGTTGACGGCGGATACGGCAATTGCACCGGCGCCCAAACAAGGACGCGGGCGCGCAGGCGTGGTCGCTAGATTACGAAGAGAATCACCGCCATGAACTGGAAGATGCTGCCGGCGAGCACCCACAGGTGAAACACGCTGTGAAGATAGCGCACGTTTTTGGCGATATAGAACGGCACGCCCGCGGTGTAGCACACGCCGCCGACGGCGAGCAGGGCAAGTGCCACGGGGTTGAGCAGCGCCACAAGTTCGGGCAGCTTAAAAACGACGAGCCAGCCCATCAGCAGGTAGACCAGGCCGCTTACCCAATGCGGCTGGCGCTCGCGCAGGAAGCACTCGAGGGCAATGCCGATGATGGCGATGGCCCATACGGCAAAGAACAGCACAGCGCCGCCGTCGTTTGCGAGCGTGATGAGGCAAAACGGCGTATAGCTGCCGGCTATGAGCAGGTAAATGCAGCTGTGGTCGATGATGCGAAACACGCGCTTGGCGCGCGCGGGCTGAATCGCGTGGTAGAGCGTAGAAGCTAGGTATTCGAGGATAATGCTGACACCATAGACAATCGCCGCGGCCATGTGGGCCGGGCCTCCGCCGCGCAGGGCAGCGAATACGATCAGGAGCACCAGGCCCGCGATACCCAGCAGGCAGCCGACACCATGGGTGACGGAGTTCATGATCTCCTCGCCCACCGTGTAGTGTGGAACGGCCGCGGTCTTGGGTCGCGGCTTAGAACTGTCGCTCGAATCGGACATGCCGGTTACATCCTCCAACGTAAAGAGTTCTCAACACTATATCAAAGCGTCTAGGTACGTGCGAAATTTGCACCATACGTGACCCTTTGTTTACCCATTCTTTGCCTGTTGACGCATCAACGGCGAACGTCCATAATGCGCTTGCATTAAATGTTGATGTATTAACATCTTATAGGAAAGCTTCTTATGTCTCAAAACGCACGTTCCCATCGAAAGCTCAAGATAGCCGGCGTCGTTGCGCTGGTGCTCGTTGTCGCGCTGCTGGGGTTTGCCGGCAACTTTCTGTTTGACTTCGCGCTGAATCCCCGCGCGCCATACACCATGAAGATGATGCAGGACGGCAAGGACGCCGAAAAGGGCGAGCAGATGGATGCCGAGGAAACCGAGGCGCGGGCGTGGTTTAAAGAGAACCGCGAGAGCAGCAGCCTCACCGCGGACGACGGGACCGAGCTTGCCGCCTGGTATTTTGCTGCGTCGGAGAGCACGCACGACTACGCCGTCTGCCTGCATGGATATACCAACGAGCCCATCGGTATGGCCCGATACGTCAAGCGATTCCACGACCGCGGCATGAACGTACTCGCACCCGCCGCCCGCGCCCACGAGCGCTCCGGCGGCGACTATATCGGCATGGGCTGGCCCGAGCGCCTTGACATCGTCGCATGGATTGAGCGAATCGTTCAGGCTGACCCCGAGGCACGCATCCTGGTCTTTGGCGAGTCGATGGGTGCGGCAACCGCCATGAACGTCGCGGGGGAGTCTCTGCCCGCAAACGTGAAATGCATTATCGAGGACTGCGGTTATACGAGTGTTTGGGACGAGTTTTCTCTGCAGCTCAAGGACGTGTTCGGCCTGCCCAGCTTTCCCTTGCTCGATGTAGCAAACTTGGTGTGCAACGTGCGCGCGGGCTACGACTTTCATAAGGCGAGCAGTGTGGAGCAACTCAAACACGCGACGGTTCCCATGCTGTTTATCCACGGCGACCAAGACACCTTTGTGCCGTACGACATGCTCGACCAAAACTACGACGCATGCGCCAGCAAGGTCAAGCAAAAGCTCACTATCCATGGCGCCACCCACGCCAAGAGTGCGCAAGTTGACCCCGAGCTCTACTGGAATACGGTCGATGACTTCCTCGACAAGAATTTTTAGGCAAAAAGCAACGTCTGGGGTTTTGTTGCCAAAAATCGGTTTGCGGTCGGCGGTATTCGTTTTTTCACCGCACTTCCGAAAAGCCGCCCGCGAGCGTTGTGCTCGTGGGCGGCTTTTGCTCAACTTACGCTACAAAGGCTCTTATTTTGTCCAATAGTTAGACGCTACTTGACCTCGATGAGCTCGTACTCGCTCGTGCCCAGGCCGATCTTTTCGGCGTGCGCGATGCACGCGCGCCAGTCGGTGTCGGGATGCGTGATGCAGAAGGGATCACGCGCCTGCTCGCCCTCCAGATGCTCGTGATTGTGCTCCATCTTGGCCGCGCTGTCGGTGAGCTCGGTGTTGGGCAGCGGCTCGGATGCCATGACGGCATCGGCGCAGGCCTGGTCGATGGCGACCGGGTCGAAGCTCGCGAACATGCCGATATCGTTGACGATAGGCGTGTCGTTTTCGGGATGGCAATCGCAGTTGGGGCTGATATCCATGGCGAGCGAGATGTGGAAGCTCGGGCGGCCGTCGACGACGGCCTTGGTGTACTCGGCGATCTTGCAGTTGAGCACGTCTGCCGCGGCCTCATAGCCGGGCTTGATGCAGTCCTGGTTGCATGCCGCAATGCAGCGTCCGCAGCCCACGCAGCGATCGTGGTCGATGGCAGCCACGTGCACCGTGCGAGTAGCGCCGTTGGCAAGCTCGCGCTCGCGGGTGTCGGTGAACGAGACAGCGTTGTGCGCGCAGATCTTTTCGCAGGCACGGCAGCCAACGCAGTGCTCGGTCGAGACGTTCGGCTTGCCGGCGGCATGCTGCTCCATCTTGCCGGCACGGCTGCCGCCTCCCATACCCAGGTTCTTCATGGCGCCGCCAAAGCCGGCTTGCTCATGGCCCTTAAAGTGGGTGAGGCTAATCACGATATCGGCATCCATGAGCGCCTGACCGATCTTGGCCTCGTGCACGTACTCGCCGCCCTCGACCGGGACGAGCGCTTCGTCGGTGCCCTTGAGGCCGTCGGCGATGATGATCTGGCAACCCGTGGCATACGGGGTAAAGCCGTTCTGGTAGGCGGTGTCGATGTGCTCGAGCGCGTTTTTGCGGCTACCCACATAGAGCGTATTGCAGTCGGTGAGGAAGGGCTTGCCGCCCAGCTCCTTCACGACATCCGCGACGGCGCGGGCGTAGTTGGGGCGCAAAAAGCTCAGGTTGCCCAGCTCGCCAAAGTGAATCTTGATGGCGACAAACTTGTTCTCAAAGTCGATCTGCTCAATACCGGCGTGACGGATGAGGCGCTTGAGCTTGTCGAGCTGGCTCTCGCGAGCATGCGTGCGCAGGTTGGTGAAGTACACCTTGGCGGGTGCTGCGGGTGCAGTTGCGGTCATAGATCTATCCCCTCGGTCTATATGGCGTTACAGACATAGAGGATGGTACCAGTTAAAGCAGAGTTAAAGTCAAGTACGGAACCTAGTCATTGGGGACAGACTTAAATGACTGAAACCACTCATTGGGGACGGACTTAAATGAGTGCCTCGCCGCCTGGCAGCTAGGGACGTTCCTTTCCTGCCGGCAGCTGGGGACAGTCCTTGCCAGCACGGCCGGCGAACCGGCGAATCGGCAAAGACTGTCCCCGATGACTACTCCTGCACCTTGAGAGCTTCGGCCAGGCCCACACGCTTGATGGAACGCGTGTGTAGCAGCGCCACGACCAGGTAGGTCGCAAAGCCAATGCCGACGCATGCAGCCATAGACCAAGCGGGCACGTAGATCTCAATATTGCCGTTGTAGGCGAGCAGCATCGAGCGGAAGATGGCCGTGAGCGAGCCGATGATCACGGGCAGGCTCAGCACGAGCGACGCCGCCACGCACAGCGTGATCGAGCGGATGTACAGATGCGAGATCTCGCTATCGCGATAGCCAAAGACTTTCATGTAGCTGATCGAGCGGGCGCTGTGGTCGATCACAGCCTTGGTCAGCAGATACATAAACAGCAAGAAGATGAACACCGCAAGCCCAACCATCATGCCAATCATTTTGCTCATCATGCCGATGAACTGGTCGCCCACGGCACGCATGTCGTCGGGCGTGGTGTCGTCGGCAAAGTAACGAGCATCGAGGTCGAGCTTCTCGTCACTCACATAGCCGTTAAAGTAGGCGGCGTCGTTGTCGAACAGCTCGTTAAAGTCGTCGATACTCATATAGATATTCATGTCCGACTTGGAGCCCCAGGCACAGTCCTTGCCCGCGTACTCAAGGGAATAATGCTCACCCTCGTACTTGTCGCCGAGCGTGACCTTCTGCCCCTCGCTCCAGCCAAACTTGTCGAGCAGGCCGCCGCCAAAGACGACGCGCCCGTCGCCGACGTTGAGGTCTTTCCAATAGCGCGAATCGGATGAAATGCCGTAAACGGAAATCGTCTCCTCGCCATTTCCGTCGCCGCGATCGTATTGCAGCTGGTAGACGGCGTATTTCTCGGCCTGCGCGATTGCGCCTGCACCGTTGTCGATCGTGTTGACCGGGTGGATATCATCGTTGTCGGTGTCGATCTTAGAGGCCTTGTCGATCAGGTCGATAGCCTCGCCGCGGTCGCAGCCGAGGGCATCGGCAAGATCGTCAAGGCGCGCGTAGAGCGCATCCTTCTTGTCCTGGACCTTGGCAAGCGCATCCTGCGCTGCGGCCAGGCTCTCGGCAGACGGAGATGCGGTCGCGGCATCGGCTGCTGTCTGCGCCGCATCGGCCGCGTCGTCAAGCTCGTCATCGGCATCCTGAGCGGCGGAAAGCAGCGCGCCGTCAACCGACTGCAAGCGCTCGAGTGCCGACCACTGCTCGCGCTCCTCGGCAGTGCCCTCGAGCTCCAGCGGCGCCTTGAGCGTGTACTGGTGCTCGGCGACCAGGCTTGTCTCCAGGTTGTCCGCGTAGTGCGTCATCGTGGGCAGAATCGCCAGGCCAAAGAGCAGCAGCAGCGAGGCAAACGCAATGCCCACGAAGAGCGTGGCGAAGTTGCCCAGGTTGCGCAGGAAGATACGCAGGCGGAAGCGGGAAACAAAACCCATGCGCTCCGGCAGCTGCAAGCCGCGCTTGGTGCCCGATTTGCCACTCGCCTCGTGACGAAGGAACTGCAACGGCGTCTTGCCCATCTTGCGAAGCAGGCCCACCAGCGTGATGAGGATGAGCGCGGCGGCGGGAACCACGGCGCACTTCACAAAGATCTCCCAGCTCCAGTGCACCTGGAAGGGCGGCAGGCCATACGAACCGTAATAGAGGCTGCGCATGGGCTCGGTAAAGAACACAACGCCGAGCGCAGTGCCCAAAAGCGCCGCGACCACGCCCACGATAGCGGGAAGCGCAAGGTAGTGCAGCACGATCTCGCGTCGACGATAGCCGCTGGCGAGCAGCGTGCCGATGATGGCGCTCTCCTCCTCGATGGTGGCGTCGGTAAGGACCACAAAGACGAACGCCATGATCACGATGATGATGTCGAGCAGCGTCATCCACATCATGGAGTCGCCGTTCACGTCGTCGCGCGCATAGCCAATGCCCTGATTGGAATCGGCATCGATCAGATCGTCCACGCGCGCATCGGCATCGGTCAGCGCCTCGACCATATCTTGCTCGGCGTCGATGCGGTCTGCGGTGGAAAGATCGCGATCGGTAAAGGGGAAGGAGTAGGTGTAGGCAGGCGCGCCGCCGGCATCCTCGAGCGCGGCAAAGCCGGCGTCGGTGACCTCGGCCACGCCATAGGTGATGGTGTTCACCGTAAAGTCCGAATTGTTGAGGAACAGCGCCTGGCTATCGGGCTGGGTCATGATGCCGCAGATGGTGTAGGTGCGGCCCTCAAGCTCGACCTTATCGCCCACGGCGAGGTCGTTATTGGTGGCAAAGACACGGTCGATGGCCACCTCGTCATCCGCCTTGGGTTCCTTGCCCTCACAGTAGGACGCGATATCGACCTTGCTGCGGTGCGCATAGGTGCGCAGCGTGCGCTTGGTGCCATCGTCGCCAGCGGCCTTTTTGATGATGGCGTCGATGGAGAAATTCTTGTAGAGCGTAACGCCGCCGACGTCGCCGGCTGCATCCTCGGCGGCCTTGAGTTGATCGTCGGTGGCCTCGAAGGAGGTGGTCACGCGGCCGTCCTCAATCGTGTACGCATCGCGCATGTCGTCGATAAGGCAGCCGATGGAATGCGCTGCGAGCAAAAAGCCCGAGGTGAGAGCGATGCTTCCGCACATAAGCAAAAAGATGCCCAGGTACTTGCCGATATTGCGGCGCAGCTCGCGCGGGAGACGTTTTGCGAGAGGTGTCATGGCGCCGCCTACCAATCGAGCTCGGC